>JAUSJU010000054.1 GCA_030647175.1 bacterium
TCCGTAGCGCTCCTCAACGAAAAGAACGATGGGTTCGTGCTGACCTCGCACTTCGGAAGGGATATGCAACGCTTGTACGCAAAGACGGTGAAAGGAGGTAAATCAGAACACAGCCTTTCTGCAGAAGAGCTTAAAGCGATAGAATTAGCGGTGAAAGGAAGAACCAATGACCAATCAGAAACAGCAGAAAAAAGAAAATGAAGAGACATCTATCCGCCCTCCTGTGGTAGTGGTTTTGGGCCATGTGGACCACGGGAAATCCTCTCTTTTGGAGGCCATTCGCAACGATTTGCGCATTACTTCAAAAGAATCGGGAGGCATCACTCAGCATATCGGAGCCTATACTGTAGAATACCAGGGCAAACAGATTACGTTTCTTGATACCCCGGGGCACGAGGCTTTTTCTGCTATGCGATCTCGCGGAGCAGAGGTAGCCGATATTGGGATACTCGTGGTCGCAGCTGACGAGGGAGTAAAGCCCCAGACGAAAGAAGCGTTGAAAGCGGCTCAGGACTCAAAGCTTTCTCTCATCGTAGCGCTGAACAAAATAGATAGGCAAGGATCCGACCCTGATCGTATCAAGGCAGAGTTAGCTACAGAAGGAGTTGTCGCAGAATCCATGGGAGGGGACACGCCTTTTGTGGAAACGTCAGCAACCCAGAACAAAGGTATCTCAGAACTTTTGGATATCATTCTTTTGGTTGCAGAAGTAGCAGGATTGAAAGCAGATGCCCAGGGCTCAGCGCGCGGGGTCGTCATTGAAGCGACCAAGCACGGACAGAAAGGGCTCCAGGTGACCTTACTGATAAAAGAGGGAACTCTTGTTTCAGGCGTCGTCGTGGGGACACCGTCGGCCTTTGGAAGAGTGCGTCTCATGGAGGATTTCAGGGGGAAAGCGATTGAAGAAGCAGGTCCTTCTATTCCGGTTGTCGTTCTGGGGTTTGAAGAATCTCCACGAGTAGGAGAGGAATTCAGGATATTTGCGACCAAGGAAGAGGCGCAGAATCAGCTCAAGGCAAAAGAAGTGAAAGAGAGAAAAGAGCCCCAGGAGGAAGGAGAGGAGCAGAGAATTCTTCTTGTGCTCAAGGCAGACGTTTCAGGGTCTCTTGAGGCGGTGGAATACATGCTTGCCGCAATCCCTTTCGAAGGGATACGCATATCCGTTCTCCAGGCAGGAGTTGGAGATATCACGGAAGGAGACGTGAAGTTCGCAAAGAGCACGGGATCAAGAATCCTCGGATTCAGGGTCAGCGTCTCTTCATCGGTTATTCGCATGGCTGAGCGTGAAAAAGTTTCCATTGAAACTTTTGACGTCATCTATACGCTTCAAGAGCATGTCAGGAACCTCATTGAAGGATCAAAAGAGCCAGAGCGGGAAGAGGTCGGATCCTTGAAGATCCTTGCCATATTCTCTAAAGAGAAAGGAACTCGACAGATCATAGGAGGGAAAGTGACAGAGGGGGAAGCGTACCGGGGAACATTTGATCTCGTACAGCAGGGACAGGTGGTTGTCCAGGGAAGAGTGATCAATCTCCAGGAGGGCAAAAAGGATGCTCCTCGCGTCTCCAAAGGGAAGGAGGCGGGACTGATGGTGGAGTGCGAGACCGAGATTCAAGAAGGAGATACCCTCGTGTTCTTTCGCAAAGGGCAAAAGAAAGGAGAATAAAGACATACATTGGAATGCCAAAGCGTATTGAGAGCGTAGAAAAGCTTTTACGGAAAGAACTCTCGTCTATCCTTCTTCGCGAAGGAGATTTTCCGGAAGGATTGTTGGTGACTCTGACCAATGTGCAGGCGTTTCCCAACTTGCAGGAAGCCACCGTTTATATTAGGGTTATCCCAGAAGGGAGGACGAAAGAAGCACTCTCTTTCTTGCGGAAAAAGGTATATGAAATCCAGCAGATTCTCAACAGGCGCCTCAGGATGAGACCGGTTCCCAAGATCCGTTGGTCAGAGGATCAGGAACTGCTTGCACGAGAAGAGATAGAGAAACTTTTTGAAAAGATAAAAGAATAAAAACAGGGTTGTTCTTCTACATTCTATGGGGTATACTGCAGTATATATCCTTACCTCTTAGTATGGGGATAAAATATGCTGTAGACGAAACGTTTTTTGACCGATGGAGCTCTACGATGGCGTATGCTTTAGGATTTCTTTACGCCGACGGAAGTTTAGGGGATTCTCCATATATAAGAGGAAAGTATATGAGCGTATCCAGTATCGATAAGCATATCATCATCGCTATTAAATTGTGGCTTCATTCGAAACATACCATTGTTAAAATGAAGCGAGATCGAGAGAATGCAAAACAAAGGTATCTTCTTCGCATTGGAAATAAAAAGTTGTACGAGGCTTTAGAAAAGAGAGGCCTCTACCCTAATAAATCTCTGACCATCACATTTCCTCAGAGAATCCCCAGGAAGTATCTTCCTGATTTTGTCAGAGGTTATTTTGATGGAGATGGATGCATTTTCCTCGAAACTTCAAAGGGGAAAATGCAAGAGCAGATTGTTCGAAGGTTAAGGACCATTTTTACGAGCGGGAGTAGACGGTTTCTAGAAGGATTAGCGTCGTCTCTTAAGGGTATTTCTGCTATAAGTGAAGGGAGAATATATACTAGTCATCGATCTTTCCAGTTGGTATATCCGACTTCTGATAGTATCCAATTGTTTAAGTTCTTTTATAGGAGTACTTCTCCCGACTTGTATTTTGAGAGAAAATTTGCTATTTTTCAAAAGTATTTTAGTTTAAGGAAAGTTCATATAGATCGATCCATTAGGAGAATACTTGAGGAAAGAGTGCATTACGGCCATGTGGTGAAGTAGCAACACGGCGGTCTGCAAAACCGTTACACGCGGGTGCAAATCCCGCCATGGCCTCAATAGGATACATATGCCCGGGTGGAGAAATTGGCAGACTCGGAAGGCTTAAAACTTTCTGCCGAAAGGCGTGTGGGTTCGACTCCCACCCCGGGCACTACAATTTTTTGGATGTGGTATACTTAAAATATGCAGAAACTTGATCCGAAAGTAGTTTGGTTGTTCTTTCTCAAGTCACTCATTCGGTGGGTTTTTGTGTCTGTATTCCTTACGATCTTTTTAAATTTCTTTCTGGATATTTTTAATACCCTACAACTTCAAACGAATCTTGAGGAGATAGATCTGAATTTGATTTTACTGATCATTCCATCTATATTCGTTTTTATCCTTGCTTGGATTTGGGCAAAACTTACATACCACTTTTACCGATACGACTTACGAGAAGACGGGTTTCGTATGGAGATGGGAGTTATCACTAAAAAATACGTCACTATCCCATATGAACGTATCCAGAATGTCGATATTCATCGGGGTATTCTTGCTCGAATTCTAGGCCTATCTGATTTGCAAATCCAAACGGCAGGCATGAGTGCTAGCTTCTCTCGCTATGGAGTGGTTGGTGCTGGTGCAGAGGGGCGCCTCCCTGGACTTGCAAAAGATGTTGCAGAAAAGGTGAGAGACGAACTCATCCAAAAAGCTCGTCGAAAAGCCTAAGGATCATTACAAAGCAAAAACGGGCTCAAGGCCCGTTTTGCGTTAGAACACTTCAATATAGGTTGTCTTTGCTCCGAAATGGATTGCTTCCTCTGTGTTAGGAAACCAGATATCCACCTGGTAGCCCTTTCTCGGGTGCATACGGTCTTCTACCGTAAACATCCTATCGCCATAGATCTCTGGCAGCATGACTTTCGTGCCAAAAGGCAAGAAGTTTGCCGCCAAGGTTCCTTCCCTGACCGTTGTTCCAGAAGCCGTAGTGAACGGTGTGTCGTCGGTCTGCTCAGGAGTGGAAGAGTAGGCGGTTGCCATGACGGAGATCTTCCGGGTGGCGGGCACTCCTGTGAGAGGTATAGAAGATGAGATGAGCGCATTCCCCTGAGTCAGGAAAAGACGCCCCTCAGTACTCGGAGGCTCCTCCTCAAACAGAGAGGAGGGGAGATGAAGGTCTGAAAGACCTCCCCAAGGGAACACCCCCATCAAAGAGAGGGTAACTCCCATGGACATAATGGAGTTTTTGACGTTTTTCATATAGAAAACCTCCGTTCTGGAGGTCCCATATAGTATACGCCCATCCTCCCCAAAAGTCAAGGGGTTGTAGGAGAACTTCCAAGTTCTCCACAAGGCGTGAAATTTGACACGTATGGTGACTCTGATACAATGAGAATCGGAAATTGGTTGTATAGGAAGTGTTTTTCCTATACAATATGTAGTATAGAACAACCATATGACATGTCCTTATTGCAAAGGGAGCACAAGAGTCGTCAATTCGCGGCCCGTGGAGGAAGGGAAAGCAATAAAAAGGCGTCGCGAGTGCATTTCCTGCTCCAAACGCTTCAGTTCCTATGAGCGCATGTCCTTGGGAGATCTTCGGGTGGTGAAGCGCAATGGGTCAAAAGAGCGGTATTCGCGCCATAAGATAGAGGCAGGGCTGAGAAAAGCCCTTGAAAAGCGCCCAATTTCCGAAGATCTGTTCCAAAAGCTCCTTCTGGATATAGAAAACGACCTGTTCGGTTTAGAGAAAGATACGGTGAGCTCAGAGCAGGTGGGAAGGATCGTGCTCTCCCGTCTCCAAAAGGCAGACAAGGTGGGGTATCTGAGGTTTGCTTCCGTGTACAGGAACTTCAAGAGCCCGAAAGCTTTTCAGAAAGAGATCCAAAAGTTGAGTAAGACTTGACAGCATAGAAAAAGAAAAAACACTTTTTTGACAGAGTTCCGTGCCTCGTCATACAATACAAATGTTTCGTCCCTTCGTAATACTTTTCTAAATCCTCACTATGTCCACCATTTCAAAAAAGCAGAAAGAGCAAGTTAACAAGACGTTCTCTGACAATGCCCTGCGCATGATGAAAAAGCGCTACCTCCTTCCCTTGCAGGATGGGACGCAGGAAACTCCGGCCGATATGTTTGAGCGAGTGGGCGACTCGCTAGCCTTGGTGGAGAAGCAGTACAAGAAGAAAGAGGATCAGATAGAGAAGGTTGCGAAAGACTTTTTTGAAATTATGTCCAGCAAGGAGTTCACTCCTGCTGGCAGGACATTAACGAATGCGGGAGGGGAAACTCCCTTGATCGCAAACTGCATCGTGCTCCCCATCCACGACTCCATGGAGAGCATTTTCCAAACGTTGAAAGATGCCGCGCTCTTACAGCAGGCAGGATGCGGGCTCGGGTTCGATCTTTCTGAAATGCGGCCGGCCGACTCTCCCACGAAGACTTCACGCGGGAGGGCATCAGGGCCGGTTTCTTTTTTGAAAGTGTACGACGCGGCTTTCGGAACCATTAAACAACAGGGCAGGCACGGAGCGAACATGGCCATGATGCGCATTGACCATCCCGACGTTTTAGATTTCATCAGGTGCAAGAAGACGGAAGGGGAAATCCGCAATTTCAATATTTCAGTCACCGTGACCGATGAATTCATGAAGGCCCTGGAAAAAGATCCTGACAAGAACTGGCTCTGCACGTATAAAGGGAAAAAGGTGAAGCCCCACCGCGTGCTCCGCCACCCCAACGGATCAGTCTACGATTCTCAGGAGATCGATATTACGACAAAAGAGCTCTTTGACGAGCTCATTGACGGGGCCTGGACCAACGGAGAGCCGGGCATCGCTTTCATTGATACCGTAAACAAGACCAATCCTCTTCCGGGATTGGGAGCTATTGCTTCTTCAAACCCTTGCGGCGAACAGTTTTTGCACCCATACGACAATTGCAATTTAGGCTCCATTAACCTTGCTACATTTGTGACAAATAAGAAGGTTGATTGGGCAAGGCTGCGCTTTGTCACGAGGACGGCGGTGCGGCTCATGGACAACGTCATTGATAAGTTTGATTTTCCCGTGCCCCAGGTGACCGATCTCGCACGGAAGAATCGGAGACTAGGACTCGGTATTATGGGCTGGGCGGACATGCTCTATCAGTTAGAAGTCGCATACAATTCTCCAGAAGGCCTGAAAATAGCAGAGAAGGTTATGGGCTTCATTCAGAAAGAATCCCATGAGGTGTCAGCTTTTCTGGCCAAGGAAAAAGGAGAGTTCCCCAATTTTCCAAAGAGCGTGTACGCCAAGAGAAAAGTGAAGATGAGAAACGCCGCCGTGACGACCGTGGCTCCCACAGGATCCATTTCCATGATGTTGGATTGCAGTTCCGGCATTGAACCGAATTTTGCTCTAGGGTACGTCAAACAGGATAAGGACGGCCAGCAGTATAAATATTTTAACCGGTATTTTGAACAAGCTCTCCAAAACCTGAAGCTTCCCAAAAAGCAGAAAGATGAGGTCATGGAAGAGATCTTAAAGACCGGTTCCGTCCAAAACATCTCGTTCCTCCCCGAGAAACTCCGAAAAGTATTCACCATTTCCATGGATATTTCGGGAGAGTACCACATGAAAATGCAGGCCGTGTTCCAGCAGAACGTGGACAACTCCATTTCAAAGACTATCAACCTTCCGAACTCTGCAACGAAAGAAGAGGTTATACAGGGATTCATATCCGCATGGAAGTTGGGATGCAAGTCGTGCACCGTGTATCGCGACGGAAGCAGGGTCATTCAGGTTCTCAACTTGGGCACGGGAGAAAATATCGTTTCTACTACTGAAGCTCCCAAGAAAGTGCTTGCCCTCAAAGAAGATCAGAACCGCATCGCTCCTCGCAAGCGCCCGGATATGATGAAAGGAAACACTTACCGCGTGAAAACAGGGTACGGCACTCTCTACGTGACGGTGAACAACGACGAGCAGGGAACTCCGTTTGAGGTGTTTGCCACCATCGGCAAGTCAGGAGGATTCTTCCAGGAGCAGTCAGAAGGCATTTGCCGTCTCATTTCTCTTGCCCTGAGGTCAGGGGTGAAGCTGGAGGAAGTGATTGACAACATCAAGGGTATCCGGGGGCCAATGCCCATATTTACCGAGAAAGGAACCATTCTGTCGTTGCCAGACGCCATCGGGAGAATATTGGAGGATCATATTGGCGTGATGCGGGATGTGGAAGAGACGATAACGAGGCCTGAAGGCCAGGAAGTACTCCCCCTTTCTTCCACGGCTACTGTAGAGAAGTCTATTGCGAACTTCGGGTTCATGCCAGGATGTCCTGACTGCGGAGCCCAGCTTCAGATGCAGGAAGGGTGCATGAGCTGCAAATCCTGCGGATTCAGCAGGTGCAGCTAATCTCTTCAGCATGCCCCTCTTCTATACGGGAAAGGGAGACAAGGGAACCTCTTCTGTAGGGAAAAAGAAGATTCCCAAGGACTCTCAGGTATTGGAGGCGCTTGGCGAGTTAGACGAGCTCAACAGCTTAATCGGCCTTGTGCGGAACATTCTGCCTGAACAGGGTATTTCCAAGAAGTTGGAGCAAATACAAGAAAATCTTTTCATCATCCAGGCACGGGTCGCATGGACCCTCTTTCCTAAATTCAAGGCTCCCCAGCTGAGCGGAGAAAAAATAGCTTCCATGGAGAAAGAGATTGAGAAAATGGAGGCCCTCATTAAGCCAGAGCGCGGATTCATCGTGCCAGGATCCAATGCGAGGTCTGGATGGCTGGATTTTTTGAGAACGGTATCCCGGAGAACCGAGCGCAGAGTCTATGCGTTTTCTAAGAAGAAGAAGCTTCCCCAAGAAATCCTGACGTACCTGAACCGCCTTTCCAGCTACTTCTATGCGCTGGCTCGCCTGGAGGCTTCGTTTGAAAAACAGAAAGAACATCACCCAACCTATCGATAATATGAATCGTTTTCTTCTTTTCTTCACCCTGAGTATCTGTTCTATCGCTTTTGCTGCGCGTTTTCTTCCGCATCTTCCCAACTTCACCCCCATAGGGGCGCTTGCGCTCTTTGTGGGGGCGTACGTTGCTCCAAAGACAAGGTGGGCGATCTTACTGCCTTTGCCCCTGCTTTTTATCTCGGACATCCTTCTTGGATTCTATGAGTGGCAGATTATGGGTCTTGTGTATGGAAGTTTTCTGCTCTATGGGGTGACGGGACTCTTGATTTCTCAAAAGAGAAATCCCCTTACTATCATTGTGGGGACTTTTGGAGGAGCACTTGTCTTCTTTTTAGTCACGAACTTCGGAGTATGGGCGTTTTCAAGTCTATACGAAAAATCATTTCACGGATTATTAAACGCGTATGTATTCGCTATCCCTTTCTTTAAAACGATGCTTTTCGGAGACGTAATCTATGCGGGGTTGTTCTTTGGAATCTACGAAGCGGTACTACGATATGAGAGTGCCGGGATTTTTTCCCTCAAGAGCTTGCAAAAGATTCCCTTTTTGAAGGCCGCTGCATACGACCACAGGAGCTGAGATACGAGAGACCTCAAGGAGCTTTCCCTGCATCAATCCCGTGACATCTGGAGTGTTTTGTTTTGAGGTTTGCTTGCGCAGAGAAAGGCCTTTTACTTTTGTTTTGAGAATGGTGGACAGGAGTCGCGCTTTAGGATTCTGTTTTGGATCGTCTGAATAGACACCTCGTACGTCCGAGAGAAAAATTACTCGACGAGCCAAGAGATTATTGCTCAGGAAGCTTGTGATCTGATCTCCAGAAAGTATGCTTACCTCGCTTTCAACATCAGCAGCTACGTCTCCCGCAAGCAATGGAATATAGTTGTTCTTGAGGAGAGTCATAACGGGAGCTACGTTGAAGTATCGAATTTTACCTTTTGACTGAACAGCGAGAGAAGAGGCGGAAAGAGAAAATACCGGCAGCCCAGCCTTTATAAATATGTCACTAACTTCTGTCTGGAGTCTTTGGACGGCAGAGCGAGTTCTTGCGGACCCTAACATGTTTTTCCCCGTCTTTGCTGTCTTATGGAGAGCATAGCGTTTGGCGAGAGGATGCGCGAATGACCCCACCCCATGGATAAGGATGAGGGGGATCTTCTTCATGCGCAGGTATGTCCGTAGCTCTTTGGCGATTTGTTTGAGGACGCGTGTTTTCAGCACCGGTCTCCGAGAAGCCTTCTCCGTTATGACGCTTCCCCCGATTTTTACCACAATCAGATTGCTCATAGCGGTATTCTATACTTTTATTCAGCTTTTTGCTATCATTTCTACTAGTTCTTTAGAGAGGGAGTAAAGGCCCTCAGAATCCCTTCTGGAGGTACTCAAATGGCACATGGAGTAGCAGGAGTGCTTTTCCGTGAAATACAAGGCATCCTTGAAGTTCTTGTCGTGGAGGAGGATCGGGACGACGAGCGTACCGGCAAGAAAAAGGGCATGCTTTCCATACCGGCTGGCTGGATTAACGAAGGCGAAGAGCCAGAAGAGGCTATCTGCAGAGAGTTTCTGGAGGAAAGCGGGAGAGAGGTTCAGGCAACGGGATTTCTTGGAGAGTTTCCCGTGAGAGCGTTTTCGGCACTTGCTTTCCGGGTAAACCTTCTTTCAGACGAGGTACAACGAACCTCTGAATATCTGAACCCCCGATGGATTCCTTGCGAGGAACTTCTCGCCATGGAAGTGGGGAAGGTTCGTCCCATAGCCCTAGATATCCTTTGGCAGGCCTTGCGTACGACTCAAGCTGAAACCCCTGCGTTCCAGCTCATGTTTCCTTATAGCTCTCATGTGTGAGAGCTTTTTCTTTGAGAAGGGAAACTTGACTTTTTGCAAAATTTGGTATATAAAGTTTCCAGTACATAATGGTATGAGGAGGATTGATCCATGACGACTTCTACGCAGATCCTTGCCTATGAGATTCCAGGATGGAACGGACTTATCCATAAACCCAATGACTGGGGCAGAGAAACAGCGGACGATATGCGAAGTGAATACGTTTTGCTCCGGGATGCCCCTCTGAACCCCGAAGAAAAAGAGAGCATCGGCTTATTCAATCTCAGGGAAGCAGATTTCTGGGTTGAGGGACAAGTAGTCCGGGAAAAGCTAGAAGTCTCTTTCGGCCTTGCTGGTCAGAAACATGCTGAACGGACTCAATTCGGACCGCCATGGATTCCCAAAGAGTGGGAGCAGTTTTCTCCGCTTCTATTCGCGGGAACTCTATGGCTTCGGACTTCGGATCAAACGCTCTGGGTGCCTGGCCTTAACCATTTTGACGATATGTCCAGCGGGTGGGAGTTCTGTTTCTACAAGACAGGCGGCCCCGCATTCTATGCCCCTCAAGCACGCCTTGTGCGTATCGTGGGGATGTAACCTTTTTCTATCATGCCTTTGCTTAACAGCAGAGGCTTTTTCTTTGAGAGAAAGAAGTATTGCGTGGAGCGGGCGATGGGAATCGAACCCACGTACCTTGATTGGCAACCAAGTGTACTACCATTGTACTACGCCCGCAATCGTTCTTGGTGCCACGGGTCAGAATCGAACTGACGACCACTTCCTCTTCAGGGAAATGCTCTACCACTGAGCTACCGTGGCATACGTTACATTATGAGCTTTTGAAGTAATACCGTACAGCGTCCTCGTAGGTATTCTCAAATTGTAAACCATCGATATCGCTTTCGTCTATCCATTTGAAATTCTTGTGCTCTTTACTCAATATAATCTCCCCTCGTTCATAAGTGCATTTTAGTCCGACAAGGAAAAGAACGAAATCTTTATCAGGATGTGGTTTGCGGATCCATGAATGCAAGATACCCTGTACGGAGAACTCTACTTGTGATCCAAGCTCTTCCGCAACTTCTCTCCGGAAGGCAGATTCCACATCTTCTGATTTTTTTATCTTTCCTCCCGGTAATTCCCAAAAACCCTCGTGATCTTGCAGGATGAGGAGGTTCCCGTCTTTTCCAAGAAAGGCTTTTAATCCTACAAAGAAGCTTTGATCATCTTGTCCCATACATTGATTAATGGAAAGAGTTCACGGATTACTTTTGGAGTATAGCGGTATACATTCCTTCTGTCCATCCTTTGATTTTAAGGAGTAGTTCTTTCTTGCAGATATATATATCAAATGTACCGAACGGCAAAGAATCTTTTTTATTCTTACTTGATTTAGGAGGTATTCTATAGGTTTTGTAAAATTGTTTCAGTGGAATTCCAGATGTTTTTGACCAGTACTTTTCAGCTTTTTTGTGATCAAGATGGGGGTGAATATGAATATGTCCACGAAACTGTTCATTGGGTATCTTACAGGTTTCCCTAAAGAATCGCATCATTATTTGTATTAACCTTGGATCGCTATTTGAAAACTGTACCACGCCTCCAGTTTTCCTTCCTTCGCCCCAATAAAGTGCGATTCCTATAAGGAATAGGTTCTCAGAAGTAATGTTGTTAATCTCACTTCTTGCTCCGTCGATTATTCTTTGCCTTCTTGCGTTTTCGTTTTGTAATCTTGTAATTCTTGTCTTTTCTATCACTTCACGAGAGAATCTGCCTTTTTCTATTTGTTCTTTTTGTGCATTTGAAAGTTCAATATTACGCACCCAAAGGCTTACGCTACTTTTTGAAACGCTTAAGTTCCTGTAGATTTTATTGATTGACCAACCTTGTGCTCGGAGATTTTGTGCCTCCCTACGCTTCTTTTCTTTCATAGCCGAACCATAGATATATCATTATGGTTCAGTATATCATAGAAGTTCGATTATTAAAAAGTGGGCGGTATAGGATTCGAACCTATAACCCCTACGATGTAAACGTAGTGCTCTACCGTTGAGCTAACCGCCCTTTGGGGTGGGCACGAGAGGACTCGAACCTCCAAGCCTTGCGGCATGCGCCCCTCAAACGCACGCGTATACCAATTCCGCCACGTGCCCATATCTTCCTTAGCTTGACTAAGGGGTAATCTCTTCTTCTTCTACCTGTGTTTCTGGACTGATTGGTTCTGCATGAGGGATGCCAAACTCTCTTGCCTTCAGTCTTGCCTTCTTTCCTTTCGCAGTTCTTAGATAGTACAGCTTTGCTCTACGCACCTTGTTCTGCTTAGATACCTCAATCTTTTCAATGGAAGGGGAATGCAAAGGGAAGATGCGTTCTACTCCTACGCCCTGGCTTACCTTGCGCACGGTGATGGTGCCTTGGATGCCGGCTCCGTGCTTCTTGGCGAGCACCACTCCTTCGAATATCTGAATTCGTTCCTTGTCCCCTTCTTTGACTTTCTGGTGGACGCGAACATTGTCTCCAGAGCGGATCTCTGGAAGATTAGTTCTAAGGTATGACTTTGTTGCTTGTTCTGTTTTTGTTTCCATGGTGGTTAGTTTATTCGTAATGCGTTGAGTATGTTCTGTAGATCTTCAGGAAGCTCTGAATGAAACGTCATTCCTTTTCCGTTCTCCGTAACTATCTTCAGAGAGTTTGCGTGGAGGAACTGGCGTTCCAGGCCCTGGGGAACAGGCTGATTCTTGAACCCGTAGAGCTTGTCTCCTGCGATTGGATGATGAATGTGTGCAAGATGGGCTCTGATCTGGTGTTTCCTGCCCGTTTTCGGAGAAACCTCCAGAAGGGTGAATTCAGAAAATTCTTTAAGGACTTTGTAGAGAGTCGTCGCTTCCCGTGCGCTTTCTATGGCAGGATCTGCAAAAACTTTCTGTTTCCTCCTGTCGTTCGGGGAGCGTCCGAGCTTTCCTTCAATGACTCCCTCTTTCTCTTTGAGAGCCCCTACGACAAGGCAGATATACGTCTTTTCCGCCTTTCTTTCCTTGAATTGTTCCTGGAAATAGCGGAAGGCTTCTTTTGTCTTTGCGACGAGAAGGACGCCGGAGGTATCTTTGTCCAGTCGATGGACGATTCCATAGCGGCATTCCTCTCCGAGCTTTAGGAGTTCTGGATATTGACTGGAAAGTGCTTCCGCCACGTACATTCCTTCTCCGGGACCTTCTCGAAAGACCGGCATGCCGGGTGGCTTGTCAACAATCAATAGACTAACATCTTCATAGAGAATTTTCAATGGCATAGTAGTGGGCGGTAGAGGACTCGAACCTCCGACCTTCACAATGTCAATGTGACGCTCTAACCAACTGAGCTAACCGCCCATCGGGTGCGCGTGGATGGATTCGGACCATCGACCCCGTCTTTATAAGAGACGTGCTCTAACCGCTGAGCTACACGCGCATACTATAGCAATAGTATTCTATCCCTTCCTTTGTTTCTTGCCCACGATCTTTTCAAACTCTTCCTGCTCTATCGTCTCCTTTTCTATCAGGATCTTGGCGATCTTGGCAAGAGTATTTTTCTTGGCTTTCAGAATGCGTTCTGCAGTTTTTCTTGCCGATTCAATAAGCTTTGAAACTTCTCTATCTATCTCCAAGGCAATGCTGTCTGAATATTCCTGGACTACTCCCGGCCCCTGAGGAAACATTTCATACTTCTCTTCTCCTCCGAAGGTGACGGGCCCCAGTTTCTCTGACATGCCGAATTCTTTCACGAGCGCTCTCGCGACCTCAGAAGCCTTCTGAAGATCGTTTGCAGCTCCCGTGGTCACGTCTTTGAACGTCAGCTTTTCTGCGACATACCCTCCGAGCAATACGGAAAGCTCGTCAAGAAACTCTGCACGAGATTTGAGATGCCGGTCTTCGGTAGGAAGCTTTAAGGTGTATCCCCCAGCCCTTCCCCTTGAGATGATAGAAATCTTCCGCACCGGGTCTGTATGAGAGAGAGACGCTGAAACCAAGGCGTGCCCTGCTTCATGGTAGGCTGTTATTTCCTTTTCTTTCTTAGAGAGAACATGGCTTTTGCGCTCTGGTCCCAACAGCACTTTGTCTATGGACTCTAAAAGTTCTGTCTGAGCGATCTGGGTTTTATTGCGACGAGCCGCAAACAAGGCAGCTTCGTTCATGAGGTTTGCGAGGTCTGCTCCGGAAAATCCCGGAGTGCGCTCTGCGACTTCTCGAAGGTGTACGTTCTGGGCAAGAGGTTTTCCTTTGGCATGGATTTCCAGTATCTCTTTTCGGTCGTTGACGTCAGGCAGATCAAGAACGATCCTGCGGTCAAACCTCCCGGGCCTCAAGAGGGCCGGATCCAAGACATCGGGGCGATTGGTAGCCGCGCACACAATGACCGTGGAATCTCTGTCAAAGCCATCCATTTCCACCAATATTTGGTTGAGCGTCTGCTCCCGTTCTTCGTGGCCTCCTGAAAATCCGAATCCGCGAACCCTTCCGATGGCATCAAGCTCGTCGACGAAGATAATGGACCTTCCCGCTTTCTTTGCGGTAGCGAACAGATCTCGTACCCTTGAGCTGCCCACTCCGACGAACAATTCAATGAATTCAGATCCTGAAGCGGAGAAAAAAGGAACACCGGCTTCTGAAGCTACCGCTCGTGCCAGCAAGGTTTTGCCACACCCCGGAGGCCCCACCAAAAGAACTCCTCGGGGGATGCTGGCTCCCATATCAAGGTACTTCTTCGGGTTCTTTAAAAAGTCCACTACCTCCACCAACTCTTCTTTTGCTTCCTTGAGGCCGGCAACATCCTTGAACGTCACCCGTTCTTTCACCGTCTGGCCGTCTGCTCCAAAGAGACGTGCTCTTGTCTTGGTGAAGTCAAACGCCTGTCCTACTCCTGCCCGTGCCTGGCGGAAGATCATGAAGAAGAACACGAGGAAGAGCAAGAGGGGAAG
The DNA here is from genome assembly GCA_030647175.1 of bacterium. Classification (GTDB taxonomy): domain Bacteria; phylum Patescibacteriota; class Minisyncoccia; order Minisyncoccales; family UBA10102; genus JAUSJU01. Next base: position 14,528 of record JAUSJU010000054.1, read on the forward strand.
AATGGTCAAGGAAAGAGGGCCCAGCCAGCTTCCCAAGCCCGTGTCTTCTTTCTGCTCAATAGTGAGAGAAGTAAGGGCTTCAGAGTTTACCCCGTAATTCAGAAGGGTCTGGGAGAGGGATGTCTCCGTTTCTTTCTTGGAAGCTATCTGGGAAGCATCTTTGAGCGAAATCAAAAGTTCGTCTCCGATCACGGTGATTTTTTCCACCTTTCCTTCTTTCACGTCTTTGGCGACCTCGCTCAAGGAGATTTCAGTTTTCTTTTCGAGAGGGTTTGCCAAGAGCGCGAACGAGAAAGAAATGAGGAGAAGGACAAGAATTCCGATGGCAAAGTTTTTTGCAAGGCTTGTCATATCAATATGGGTATAGTGCTTAAGACGTGCTTCATCCTATCAGGTTTCTTTAGATAAGAAAAGGCTCTACGTTTTTAGCGTAGAGCCGGGTTTGGGCTAGTCGCCCTTCAGATCGAGGACGCTGTCGATCATTTGAGAAGTATGGCGTTCCACCGAGACTCGCTGCAAGAGGGCCTCGATAGCACGGATGCGAGGTTCAAGGTCCTTTTCGACCTGCTTCCATTGGGCGTAGACCTTGTTGCCTCCGCGTTTTGTCCATAGGTCGTCACGGACGCCCTTGCGAAGAGTTCTGTACTGTTCCTGGGGCAAATGTTGACCTTCGAGTAGCCGGCTAGTCCGATCTTGAGTTTCCTCGTCGACCTGTTTTTGCAGGTCTTCAAGCGCCGTCTTCTTCTGGGAGAACTCAACCCTCAATTTAGGGAGGATGGTTTCCGCCCTTTTCTGCACCCAGTCCAGGATCGTGGACGTCTGGCCAGAACGTAGATTGGCAGTCGCTTCCCGGGTATATTCCGAGAAGCAATGAGGGCAGACGAGATCATCGGGTCGCCTTTGTTTGCCACAGAGTCCGCATATTTCGTCCATTCAGGACACCTCCTAAAGTTATTGAACTATACAGACTATACTACGCATAGTTGTTTTTGTCAACTATTGACAAATTGAATAGAGTATGCTATTGTTTATTCAGTAACTATACAATAAGGAGGTCGCAAAGTGGTAAACAAAGTGGCAAGCTGGTATGCTTGTCTGGCTCCCACCGAAAGTGGAGGCCGGTGTCGGAATCAGGGAAGTGAAGATGGATTTTGCCATAATCCTCATGATGCCGAGTCAGGGTTTGCTGATTCGCCGGCCGTGGTGCTGGTGAAGTTCAACGTCAATAGCGACGTCGCTCAGCAGCTAGAGCTAGCCGGGATTCAGCGCAGAGCGGTTTCTTGGGCTCAGCGCGAAGTGGATCATGTGGAGCATGCACGAGAGAACAGTCGCGAGGCGTACCGGTATCGGGAAGTTGCAGATTCTGGGGTTCCGGTCTTCGGAAAACCCGGGCTACAGAGTGTACTTCTTTTAGATCTCTGGCTTGAGCTGAAGAAGGCATATAAGCTTTCCGATATCCACCTGCTTCCCCGGAGAGATGGAAAGATGGACGTGTTCGTGCTCGTTCTGTCTCATCAGCAGGAAATGCGCGTTTCAGCATCAGTAACGGATCGTATTACTCGTCTGGTAGGCTCAACGTGGCAGTATGTTCATGTCTGGGCGAATCCTCCGGGTTCTGATGGATCTATCGTTCACACGGTGAATGTTGCGCATCGCCAGGATACCAAGCCGGACCTCGGCCTCGAATTCAAGCGGGGACTCTGGGGCGCGTTTAGCGCCTAGAGTCTCTGGAAAGTCCTACGATTATCGCAGGACTTTTCTTTTTGAGAAACCGATCTCATAGTATAGTGAGAGTATGATAACAAACGAACAGCGGGAGCAGGAAAGAGAGCTGCTGCAAGAAGAGAAGAAACAGAATCCGCAGCTTTTTGAACGACTTCCTTCTGTTGACTCTACTGAAGCACTTTCATGGATAGGCATTCATGGAGTGCTTGGAGAATACCCGCCAGCCTACATTAAGTACCTCCCTCAAGATTTCGTGGTAGAAGAGATCTCATTGGAGAAATCCATCCATACAGTGGAGAAAGGAGATCTTTGGAAGACGCAAGAAGTTTCTTCTCTCCCTGTGCGAGGAGAGCTCGTAAAGATGGATTGTTCTACCCTGGAAGCAAAAGACGAACTCGTGAGTCAGATCAGCAGTTCTCCTGCTGTGATCGGGTTTGCGGGGATCAAAGATCGTTTTGCGCTCACATCTCAGGCGATAAGTTTTCAGAATGTTTCTGACGCGGGCGCATTCTCTCGTCTCCACAATGAAAGGTGGTTTCTGAAGAATTTAGAAAGAAAAAAGGGGATGATCCAAAACGGAGCTCTTTGGGGGAATCGATTTCTTGTCGCCCTGCGCACTCCTCAGGAAATTAAAGAGAAGGAACAGGAACGCATCAAAAGTACGCTGAAGGAAGTTGAGAAAGAAGGGTTTTGGAACTTCTTTTCTTTCCAGAGGTTTGGTACGCCCCGTCTGAATAGTCATATCGCAGGGAAGATTCTGTTCCAGGGGGATTACAAGGAGGCGGTAAAGTCTTTCTGTACGTTTCGTTCGGATCGGGAAATTCCCTACTTCCGTTCCTTTCGAGATCATATAGAGGCTGATTGGGGAAATTGGGAAACGATATACAAGCGCATCAGTCCATTTCCCTCGAACTTCCCAAGCGAGCTTGCGATGGTAGGGCATCTTTGTAGGCATCCTGATGATTTTCTCGGAGCGCTAAAGACTATTCCAGATCAGGTACGTCTTTGGGTATACGCATATGCTTCATATCTTTTCAACAAGAAACTCTCAAACTCCATTCAAGAGGGAGATGTTTCCTATGAATTGCCATTTATTACTTCTCATAATCCAAGGGACTGGGAAGCATATCAGGAGTTCCTTCAAGAAGACGGGATACGGATGCCAAGCCGGATTTCCAAAGATTTTCCTTTCGTGACGTTTGCGTCAAGAGCGACCCCAGTACTTCAGAAAGCGGAAGTTCACGGAATACATTTTGAGAATAAGATTGCAGTTATTGCCTTCTCTTTACAGAAAGGATGTTACGCTGCTTCATTTCTTGCGCATCTTTTTCAATTAGCTTCTCACCTGCCCATACTTCCAGGAATCGATACGACGCCAATAGACGTGAAAAACGTTCTTGGACTGGGTTCCTTGGATGAAACTCTGGAATATTTCCAACCTCTCATAGCTCGGATGGAGAAAGATCGAGATTCGCAGGAAGAAGTATGAAGCGACTCTGCTTAATCCTTCTTTCAACTCCTTTATTTGTTTTTGGGCAAGTGGTGGAATCTCAAGAAGTCGTTATTATCAATGAGGTCGCTTGGATGGGGACTTCAGCTTCTGCAAACGATGAATGGATAGAGCTATTTAATCCCGCAGAGCAGCCAGTTAACCTTTCGGGATGGAGGGTGGAATCAGAAGACGGTTCTCCGGTCATCTTGCTCTCAGGGAGTATTTCTGGTCACGGATATGCCGTATTGGAGCGAACGAATGATCAGAGCGCTCCGGGCGCAAAAGCTCTGGTTGTCTATGCGGGAGCATTGGAAAACGGGGGAGAAAATCTCTTACTTCTTGATTCCCATGGGGTGGTCGTAGACCGGGTTGAGGAAAGCGGAGGATGGGCAGCAGGAAACAGCACGACGCGCCAGACCATGGAGCGTTCAGGGGATTCCTGGCAAACCAGTATGAACCCGGGAGGAACTCCGGGAACGGAGAATAGCGAAGTTTTACCGCAACAGAAAACGCCCCTTCAGGGGCGCGAGGGATACATGGCAGGAGTTCCGTTCC
>JAUSJU010000005.1 GCA_030647175.1 bacterium
TTCGTACTCAACCTTTTTACCGAGTTGGGGTTTCACGTTCTTGAGAGGAGCAAAGTGATGGAGATTGCATGGATTGCTCAAAGGGAAACGAAATTTGTCCTTCAGTTTATTGAATCAGAGCAGCATCCTTTGCCTACAGAGACTAAAATATTTACTCACATCGCTTTCATCACCGAAGATCCGAAAAAGGAGATAGAGAGAATAAAGCAATGGATACAATCTCAAGACGTTACTGTGGTTGACGGCAAGTGGACTGACAAAGAGTTTTGGCTTGATTGTCCCGAAGTATTCATAGATTTCGTGTTGGAGATAATGCATACAAGCGTTGTTGAGTGATACAGGTTCTGCTACTGTTCATGGCACAGAGCCGGGGATACGAGTTCAGAGTTAAAGGATCGCCACGGAGGCGTTTTTTCTTCCATGGATATTGACAGCATTAGTAAAGTGTGGTATATTCTGAAATAGTTGTACATAAGAAAGAGGTGACCGATGGACGATTTTCAGCGTATAGTTCTTCGGGCTTTTGAAACCCGTGGAGCTAGGAGACTCACCTACGGCGAATTGAGGGAGACAACCAGGATTCGTCGTGGACTGACGAGATCTCTTGCTGTCCTTCGAGATAGCGGAGTTATCCATTGGGAGTTAGATCCTGATGGACATGTGCATGATGAGACAACCATAGTCTCATTGTGCACGATGGTTGATCTGGGATATGATCTCAAGCTGATCATCCTGGATCCTGACGCCGCCAAGCCCGTGAGGAATGAGCTTACATGGCAGATTCTGGTCCTAGGTTCGGATAACCTGTATCTTGCATCGGAAGGATTTCGGATGTCTGCGCATGGTGATCCGGCGTCTTATGGATTAGAGGTTTGGCTCTATAACAATGTTAGCAGTAGCATTGTGGATAATGCCTGGCCCAAGATCAAGGAAGCGCTCGCCATTTGCTATAAAGAGTATACGGATCGACATGTAGGGGTCGAGGCCTAATGCTCAAGCACAATAATAAAGCCGTCTTGATATAAATTAAGACGGCTCTTTTCTATCTATAGAATTCTTATCTACCCCTAAGTCAATCAATAGATGTAAGCATATTTCATAGGGGAGCTAGAGATATCTTTGACAGATTTGGTCTGGCGTTATATAAATCAGACCAGAATAAGAAGGAGGTTACATTGTGTCGAAGCCGAAAGTCTTGATAGTCGAAGACGAAGTGCGGTGGTCGCATGTCTTCAAGGCACTTTTGCAAAATGACGTGGAAGTGATTATTGCTTTCACTATCCAGTCTGCCGAGGAACTTTTCCGGGAACACTCGTCAGATCTCGTAGTAATCCTCATGGATGCTCAAATGGATGCTTTCGCTCCTAACACTATGGAGCTGACACGAACATTTCGGCAATCCTTTGCCGGGCCCATGATCGCAATGTCGAGCTTGCATGCAAACCTCCAGCTTTTGAGAGAAGCTGGGTGTGATTACGAGGCCGAGAAGGATAAGGCGGTAGAGAAGCTTCGAGAGATCCTCGGCCTTTCTTAGAAGGTCTTCAAGGAGAAGATTCATTATAACCCTGCCTATACGGTGGGGTTTTTATATTAGAGAGTAGCGAATTTGACAGATCGAGTCTTGTCCTATATAGTCCAGACCAGCACCAATAAGAAAAGGAGTGTGTGAGATGCCATCGATAAGCGTTATTTCCCGGACGGTACAGGCACAGCATCTCTGGAAGCTTCCGGCTAACAGAGCGATGTTAGAGGAGGTCATACGAGAACGGGCGAAAGAACCAGAATCTCTTGCCGTCGAAGGCCACGACCTCGTCATAGACCATTTTTACAGCCAGTTTCCCGAGGACGCCATACCGGGAGATCCGGACGTTCTTCTCAGAATCGAGTATTCGCTCAGAGAAAAAGGTTTTGTTCGGATGGAGGCGGGGACTCCGGAGTTCACAGATGCGGAAGCCAAAAGGATGCTCGAAGTCCTCAAAGGAGCATTTCCGGACCTCGTTTGGGGTCCATGGCCTATGCCTCAGCAAAATGCGGGATACGCACAAGGGTAATCTCCAAAGATAATCACGATTTGATTTCAGATCGTGATTTTTTATTACAAGCATATGTTGCGTATTCCATCGGCTTTGATAGTATGGAGGTATATCGTGAACTATTCTTTGGCAAAAAACTATCTGCAAGAAACCGAGCAAAAGCCCATGAGAGATGGGGCGGGTCTTGGTTTGGCAGAATTGGGAGAAGAGCAAAAAGACGTGGTCGTTCTTGCGGGAGATACCACGGAATCTTCCAGAGCGAACTTCTTTGCAAAGAAATTCCCTGAACGTTTCATTCAATGCGGAGTGGCTGAGCAGAACATGGCGGGTATTGCAGCCGGTTTGGCGTATGAAAAGAAGGTTCCATACGTGGTGACGTACGCCGCATTCCTCATCGGCAGGCCTTGGGAGCCTATTCGTACGACCATAGCGTATCCTGGGAACCATGTGGTGTTCGTGTCTTCTCACGCAGGACTTGCTACAGGCCCTGACGGCCCCACTCATCAAATGACCGAAGATATTGCCTTGACCAGGTGCCTTCCTGGATTCACGGTATTGGCTCCAGCTGACTACGAGCAAGCGAAGAAGGCTGTGAAAGCTGCGTATTCCCTCAAGGGGCCCGTATACATACGTAACGCCAGAGAAAAGACACCGGTATTCACCACAAAAGATACTCCTTTTGAGGTAGGAAAGGCGCAGGTTCTAGCCGTCGGGAAAGACGCGACGCTCATTGGCCATGGATACGTGGTGTATTCACTATTACAGATAGCAGAGGAGCTCAAAGACAAGATCTCTTTGGAGGTTATCAATCTTCATACGATAAAACCTTTGGATGAAAAAACGATCATAGACTCTGCCAAGAAGACGGGAAAGGTGTTTTGTGCAGAAGACCACAACGTCGTAGGAGGTATGGGATCAGCAGTAGCTGAACTTCTTTCTCAAAAAGCTCCCACGAAGATGTTTCTTCACGGCATACAGGACACGTTTGCAGAATCAGGCTCTCCGAAGGATCTTTGGAAGAAATACCATTTAGATAAAGAGGGGATACAGAACGTTCTACTCTCCTTCTTGAACCAATGAACAAACCGGCATTTGACTGCATCTCCATAGGAGACACTCAGCACGACGTGTTTCTGGAAGTGGAAGAAAGAGCCAAACTCTTCAAGGACGGCGAGAACACATACCTTGGTTTGGCGTTTCCAGAAAAGTTTCCCGTAAAGAAATACACGACCGTGACCGCAGTAGGGAACGCGGCAAACGCTGCTGTGGGAGCTTCGCGTTTGGGGCTGAAAACCGCATTCTATACGGTGTTGTCAGACGATCATATCGGAAAAGAGGAATACGAGGTGTTTGAAAAAGAGAAGATATCCACAAAATTCATCCAGTGGGACAAGAAGAGACGCAGCAATTTTTCTGCGGTGCTGAACTACAAAGGAGACCGCACGATCCTCGTGCACCACGAACAGCGGGATTACGACCTTCCCGATCTTCCTGCTGCTTCCTGGGTGTATTTCAGTTCGGTAGCTTCTGAACACGCAACGCTTCACTCCCAGATCGCTTCCTACATCAAAGCGTCCGGAGCAAAGCTTGCATTCAATCCAGGATCCCATCAACTTCATGATGGACTCCAAGGATTAAAGGATATCCTAGAAGTCGCCCATGTGTTTTTTGTGAACAAGAAGGAGGCTCAGGAGCTCACCCAGAACAATACTACAGACGAAAAAACATTGCTTCAGCTTCTTTCTAAAGAAGGCCCTTCCATTGTCGTGATGACCGACGGGGTAAGGGGATCGTTCTCCTTTGACGGAACAAATTTCTACAAGTTAGATATCGTGCATGTTCCCTTGGTGGAGATGACGGGAGCCGGAGACGCCTATGCAGTAGCATGCATGGCCTCGTTAGCTCATGGCCAGCCTATTTCTGAGGGGATGCGGTGGGGAGCTATGAATTCAGCGTCCGTCATCCAGTACATCGGCGCAAGAGAGGGTTTGCTCACCAAAGAGAATATGGAAAAGTCTCTGAAAGAGCACGCTGAACCTCAGGCAGCTACGTTTTGATCATGCCAAAAGTATTCATCACCACAAAGATTCCGGATGCAGGACTCAATCTTCTGAAAGAGCAGGGTTATGAATTGGAGATAGGGTCTGCAACGGAGAACCTTCCGCATGAGGAGATTGCGCGACGGGCAAAAGGGGCAGACGCTCTTCTTACCCAGCTCGAAGACCGGGTGGACGGAAATCTGCTTGATGGCCTTGGTCCTCAATTGAAGATCGTGGCAAACTATGCCGTCGGATACGATAATTTTGATCTGAAAGAGCTGGCGCAACGAAACATTATTGCCACCAATACCCCGGGCGTCCTTACGGAAGCGGTCGCAGAATACGCGGTAGGGCTTATCTTGGCTCTCTTCAGAAAGATACCGGAAGCAGACCGGTTTACAAGATCTGGAAAGTACAAAGGATTTGACCCTGATTTGCTCGTGGGATCTGAACTCCAGGGTAAGATACTAGGGCTTGTAGGCCATGGGAGGATCGGATGCAGAGTAGCTGAAATCCTTCAAAAAGGATTCGGGATGAACGTTGTGTACTACGACACGAAACGAGACGAGGCGGCAGAAGCCACGTGCGGTATCGCGTACGGCCCCTTGGAAGAGGTGCTGTCTTCTTCGGACGTGGTGACTCTGCATGTTCCTTTGCTTCCTGCGACGCGCCATTTGATATCGGAAAAAGAGCTTTCCTCTATGAAGCCGAGTTCCTTTCTCGTGAACACTTCAAGGGGCGCGGTCATTGACGAAAAAGCATTGGTACGGGTTTTACAAGAGAAGAAGATTGCGGGAGCTGCTTTAGATGTATATGAAGAGGAGCCCAATCTTGCCCCAGGCTTATCAGAGTTAGAGAACGTGCTTTTGAGCCCCCATATCGCTTCAGCCACCAAAGAAGCAAGAGAGCATATGGCTATAGTGGCAGCTTCCAATATCATCGCGGTTCTTTCGGGAAAACCTCCTCTCAATCAAGTGAAGTAAGTCGGTGCTGGGCAGAATCTTCACGATCTGATAAACTAAGGGCATGGTAAAAGATTGGACAAAAATCTATGAGAAATACAAGGGGCTTTGGATCGCTCTTTTAGATGACGAAAAGACGGTGGTAGGCAGCGGCAAAACTGTTCGAAAAGCTATTGAACAGGCTCAAGAGAAAGGATATAAAACCCCTATTATGGTACGTATGCCAACAGCAATACTTCCTTCACGAGGTTATGCTGAATATTGGGGGCTGGGATTATAAAACAACGATTGGTTTTTCGTACGATATAGCAAAGCACGGATTCGGTATTCTTGGCCAGAAAGGATTTTTTGATGTGTTTAGTGTGAAGTTCGATCTTACGAAGGAAGAACTAGAGCTTATT
>JAUSJU010000006.1 GCA_030647175.1 bacterium
TTCGTACAACTGGCATATGGTGACAGGATCAGGGGCTCCGAATGCTACTGCGTTGCGGTTTGATAACGCGGCAGCCAGTCTTTCTTCTTCCACCGCGTACACCGTAACCGTTACTACGGGAGTGCAGGATACCGTAGGGAACGCACTGGCGTCAAACTCCACGGTGCAGTTCACCACAGGATCCACGGGATCTACCAATAATACTCCTCCGTTCGTGACTTCAAGCATGCCTATGCAGGGCAGCCAGACATTCCCTGCTGCGGCCAATATCAAGCTCGTATTCTCCCAGGATATGTCGGTTGTCGGAGGGACTTCGGGGGCTAATTCCGTCACGAACGCAAGCAATGCGGTATTGGCGTTAGATAACTTTGGAGCTCCGGGAGCTGCAGTAACTGCGGTCAGGACATATGATTCTTCTACCAAGACGCTCACCATCAATCCGAGCTCCAATCTTACAGCGAGCACGGGATACACCGTGCAAGTGCTTCCTGCCGCCCAGAGTACGACAGGGACAGCTGCCCAGCAGTTTTTCATGGCCTTCCGCACGGCCTCAACCGCCGATTCTACTCGGCCCAAGGTGGTCGGAGTGTTCCCTGGAGTGAACGCTTCCAGCGTTGCGCTGCCTGTGTCAGACGTGAGCTTCGGGTTCTCAGAGGATATGGACTCTTCCACGATTACTACGAGCAATATCACGATCAGCCCTGCAATAGCCGGTACGGTCACCTACGACACTCCGTCTCGCACTGCGCACTTTTCTCCTACGGCATCCCTATCAACATCCACGACCTACACCTTTACCGTGGGAACCGCAGTAACCGATCTTTCGGGCAATGCCTTGGAAGGGAACGGGGGAGTGACCAATGCGGTAAACACTACCTCGGGAGTTTCTTCAACTTATGTGTATAGTTTCGGCACGGCAGGGACTGCAGATACCACAGCTCCCACGGTTACATTCGCCAATGCAGACAACTTCAGCGTTGCAGTAACGTTCTCTGAAGGAATGAAGACAGGAGGGGGGCCGAATGCAGCCGACAATATCGCAAACTACACATTAGAAAGCCCCATAGGGTCTAACATTTCTCTTGCAGGAAAGACTGTGACGTATGACGGAGCAAAACAGACAGCTGTCATTTCGGGGCTTTCCCTGCAGAATGGGGTGGCATACAAGATGACGGTAGCCAATTTGGTGCGAGATATTGCAAGCAACGGAATTTCCACATCAGGATCTCCCGCAGGGAACATCGCGCAGGGGACCGTATTGAACTCTTCTTCAACGGGAGGGCAATTGGGGCCGGGATCTGGTCCCACGCAAACTGCGGGGCAGATGGGAATGTCCCCTATACGCGTCACTCCGATGACCAAGTCAGCCGGAGCTACCTCAAACTACCTGATTGAGTTTCCCGTAACTACCTCTATTCCTTCCGGGGGATCCATCGTACTTACGTTCCCAACGGGATTTGACGTGACGAATGCAACCAATGCTACCGCGGCCACCGAAAGCTTCAGGAACAGCGACTTGAACGGCCCGATGTCAGGCACGGTCACTGTAGCTTCCGTGGCGGTAAACGCAGGAGCGAGATCCATCACGCTCACCACAGGAGGGGCGGCTACCGGAGCGAACGCGTTCGTTTCATTCGACTTAAAGACCGTTGTGAACTCTACTGTTCCCACGTCCACAGGATATACCGTTGACATGAAGACCAAGGATGCTTCAGGGATAATTTTGGAATCCCTTACATCGGGTTCTTTCTTCCTTGGGCAGACAGGATCTCTCGCGCTTACCGTGAACGTGTTCAATGACACGGACGGAAGCGGAGTAAAAGACGGAGCGGAAACAGGAATCCAAAACGCAAAAGTATTCTTGTTCAGCATGGCCTCGGGAGGCCAGCAGGCGACCACGAACGCTTCCGGAGTCGCAACGTTTTCCAGCCTTTCGTCAGGAGATTACACGGTGGGCTTGGAGCCTTCGTCGGTATCAGGAAGCACGTTCAACTCAGCTCCCCAGCCGATTTCCATTACCGTCAACACGACCAAGAATTTCGCGTTGACGGCGGCTCCCTACACGATTGCGGGGACCATTACAGGGCCCGCGTCTACCGCGCTTGACGTGTTCGCGACGTCTCAGAACGGATTTGCGAGAAAAGCAGTAAATACGGGAGTCGGGGGAAGCGTCGCATACTCTCTGCCAGCTCAAGCGAATACTATATATACAGTAGGAGTTGCCCCTGCAATGCCGGATTCTTTCTTGCAGCCGGGATCTCCTCCGCCTCCGCCTCCGACATTCACCTTCATGCCTCCTCCGCCGCTTGAGGTGAAGGTGACGACAGCTAACGTCACAGGCAAGAACTTCGGGTTAGCTACTGCGAGCAACACGATTACCGGTACGGTGAAAGATTCTTCAGGCACCGGAGTGAACTCAGCCATGGTGTTTGCACGGCCTGTCGAGAACTCTACGGGAGGAGGGTCTTCCGTAGGATTCGGATCCGGAGGTCAGACTGATTCTTCAGGAAACTTCACGCTCAACATCGTGCCTGGAGTATATGTGGTGGGCGCATTCAAGCCAGGCATGCCTAACGTGCAAGACAAGCAGATCACGGTTCCGTCATCTGGCGCCAATACTCCTGCCACCTTGGACTTTGTGATTGACGCTACGACCTCTCTTACCATTTCAGGAAGCGTGGAAGATACTGGCGGGAACGCAATCCCGTATGCAGGAGTTTCAGGGAGAAAAGTGAATTCTTCTTCTGATACCACTCCAGTAGGAGGGGGCATGGATAACTTCGTGGGAGGTCCCACGGACGCGAACGGAAGCTACACGTTGTACGTGACCGCTGGAACATGGGTGGTGGAAGCGTTCGCCCCTGAATTCGGGAAGCTAGGAAGCAAAACCATTACGGTAACTACTGCATCCGTGTCCGGGCAAGATTTTTCGGCACAGACATTGAGCCTGGGAAACATTAAGGGACAGGCGACCAAAGCTTCGGTTGTCCAGCAAGGGGTCATGGTGAGGGCTGACGGATCAAACGGGGCGAATATGGCGGTTACCGATGCGTCAGGAAACTACACGCTCAAAGTCCCTGCCGGATCCTACACGGTCAAGTGTTTTTTCCCTGGAGTGGGAGAGTCTACTCCTCTGACTTCGGTCACTGTTGTAGCTGACACCGATACGACAGGGAAAGACTGCACGTTGGCAGCTCCCATTACCGTCACCGTGAACCTTACGGACGGAACCAATCCTCTTACTGGAGCGTTTGTTGACGCGAGAGACTCGAATGGAAGAGGGAGCGGAGCCAGCACCTCAACCTCATCCGGAGCCAACGCGGTATACACGCTTACCCTTCCTCCCGGAACATATACGGTACGGGCTGGACACCCTGCGTACGGAGTCATCGGTTCTCAAGCAAGCGTTTCCACGACAAGCTCTCATACGTTTACCGCGACGGCGGGAAGGACCTACACGGTATCTGGAACAGTGAGCGTGTTAGGAACCGCATTGAGCGGAGCATGGGTCTCTCTTACAGGAATTCCTTCAGGGCAGACCAACAATATTAACAGGGGGACTCAAACAGGGTCTGACGGGTCGTATTCCATCAGCGTTCCCAACGGCACGTATTTCTTGAGATCTGACAAACCGGGATATAAGTCTCCCGCTGAATCGAAGATCACGGTAAGCTCAGCAAACCTTGGGGCGCAGAATATCGCGCTCACCACCGCTTCCAGGACTATTACCGGAACCGTCACGCTATCAGGTTCGGGAGTGAGCTCTGCGTTCGTGGATGCGAATGACGGGGCTGGAGGGTTTGCGGTAGCCCAGACCGACGCTACCGGAGCCTATTCTCTTGCGGTGGATAACGGGACATGGACTCTGTATGCCCACAGTATGGGATACAACGGAGGACCCACATCAGTAACGGTGAATAATAACAGCCCGTCTGGCCAAACGATCACGCTGTCTGCGATTTCAGGATTCACCGTGACGGCGGAAAAACAGGAAACCGTGACTCCGACATCAGGAGGATACCTCACGAACACGGATATCGGGAGCTTGTTCAAAGTGCAGGTTCCGGCCAATGCCCTTGGAACTTCTTCCAATGCTGCTACCGTGAAGACCCAGTCAAATACCGCAATGCCGAATTCTTCTTCGGGCACCGTATTGTCAAAGAACGCGGTCACTATTTCCGCAGTTGATTCTACGGGCCAGCCCATCAAGAGCTTGAATGACGATATCACCATCGTGATCCCGTATACTGAAGCGGATGTCTCCGCGTTAGCTTCAGAGAGCGATCTGGTGATCGGAGTATGGAACGATGCGACATCAGCGTACGACATTCTTTCCACGACCGTAGACACGTCAGCGAACACGCTTACAGCCACCGTATCCCACTTGTCTGATTTCGCCCCACTCTACTCCACGGGAGGAGGAGCCCCCTCAACTCCGTCAGGGCTAGCTGGAACCTCAATCACGTCAGCCCTCATCAGGCTTTCGTGGAGCGAGGTGTCAGACGCCACGGGATATGATATCTACCGGTCTGCGACGTCTGACGGCACATTCTCTCGCCTTGGATCTGACCCTACGGTATCTGGCAGCACCACCGTTACCTACGACAACACAGGACTCACTCCTGGCACCACATACTACTACAAGATCTCCTCAGTAAATGGATCTGGAGAATCAGCAGCTTCCAGCGCGGTTTCTGCAAGCACTTCAGCTAGCGGAGGAGGTGGTGGAGGAGGCGGAGGAGCTTCTACTCCGGCAGCAACCACGCCCACCCCTGCAACACCCGCTGAACCAGCAACTCCGGCTGTGCCTACGGCAACTCCTGCAGTTCCGGCAACTCCTGCAGTTCCAGCTGCTCCCGCGTCTGTTCCTCAATCAGCCGTTCCTCCGGCAGGATCATATACAAAGAACCTGTTTGCAGGATCGAAGGGCGAGGACGTAAAATCTCTGCAAGCTTTCTTGAAAGCCCAAGGAACAGATATCTATCCCGAAGGCATTACCAGCGGAAACTTCGGCTCTTTGACGAGAAAGGCCATAGAGAGGTTCCAGCTCAAATATGGCATTGTTCAGAAAGCAGGGGATCCGGGATATGGAAACCTTGGGCCAAAGACAAGGGCCAAGATCAATGGAATGCTGGGCACGCAGTCAGTTCCAGTTCAGAGCCCAGCCTCTCCTTCTGCCTCGCCGTCAGCCATCCCGGCGGCAGGGTCGTATACGAGAGGGCTTGCCTTGCAAGCTGAAGGCGGCGAGGTATCTGCCCTGCAGAACTTCTTAAAGTCTCAGGGGTCTGACGTATATCCAGAGGGCATGGTGACGGGATACTTCGGCGGGCTTACCCAAAAGGCGTTGCAGCGATTCCAGCTCAAAGAAGGCATTGTTTCGTCTCCCGGCGATCCCGGGTACGGGTATCTCGGGCCAAAGACGAGGGCCAAGATCAACGAATTTCTCGGCCTTTAACCTCGCCTCGTTAATGATTGGTTGCTTGCTTTGAGCAAGCAACCAGGATTTAACTTGACATTTTCCAATGGCATGGTAAGATGATGTTGTGAGTGCCCGTAAGGGCTCTTCCAAAGTCGGCGACAAACCCCTCTTAAGCGGGGTTTGTTTCTTTTTATGAGTTGGTTGCTTGCTCAGAGCAAGCAATATATAATGAAGGCGGATCGGGGGGCAGCACTCACACAAGACTTTGTTGGAGTTAACTCCCCCGATCCATAAAGGATCTGCTATGAAGAACACAATTACAGAGCTGTTGCCAGGAGTACGTACGAATATTCCTCTGGCTCCGTATACGAGTTTCCGCATCGGAGGAAAAGCCTCCTATTTTTTTATTGCGAATACCAAAAAAAAGGTTCAAGAGGCGCTACGTGCCTGCCACAAGCTTGGAGTACCCCACTTCATCCTAGGAGGGGGAACGAACGTATTGGTGGCTGACAAGGGATATCGGGGACTGATCATTCTCATGCGTTTGAAGCGTTGTGAAATACGAAAGAACAGACTATATGCGGAAGCTGGAGCTTTGATGTCTACGATAGTGCGGAAGACCGGATATGAAGGATTGGCGGGCTTGGAATGGGCAGGAGGACTTCCTGGGACCGTCGGGGGAGCAGTACGGGGGAATGCAGGAGCTTTTGGAGGGGAGACGAAAGATACTATCGTAGAGGTGGAAGCGTTGGATGGAGACGGGAAAGTAAAAAAGTATTCCAATGCGGAGTGTCACTTTGAATACCGATCTTCCATGTTCAAGAAAAAGAATCTCGTCGTGCTTTCTGCAACATTCGCGTTGAAGAGAGGAAGCAAAAAGCGTATTCAGGAGATTGCGAGATTTCATATTCGGTATAGAAAAGAAAAGCATCCATTGGAATATCCAAATGCAGGAAGTATATTTCAGAACTGCGACCTCAAGAATATTCCCTTGCGCCTGAGGTCCAAAGTTCAGCATGTGGTGAAAACGGATCCGTTTCCTGTCGTGCCTACTGCATACCTCAATGCAGAAGTAGGATTGAAAGGAGTCCGCGTGGGGAAAGCAGAGATATCTTTGAAACACCCCAACTATATTGTGAATAAGGGAAAGGCGAAGGCTGCTGATGTCCTTTCGCTGATACAAAAAGCAAAACAGCGGGTGAAAAAAAAGTTTTCCGTGGAACTCCACGAAGAAATTCAGTACGTGAAGTGACGAAAATTCTGTTTTTCAACAAAATTTGTCAAAAAACACTTGACAGAGATTCTTGAATTGCAATAATGGAGTAATCCTGATTTTTTTAAGGATTCAGAAATGGAAAATACATCAACGTTATCTTCTGCAATAGGAAATCCTTCAGTAAAATTTTCTGGAGCAGGGAACACTAAAGAAAAAAAAATATACGGACTCGAATTAGTTCTAGAGTTATTTGACTGTGATTTGGAGAAGCTGACATCAATCGGGCGCGTGGAAGAATTTCTTGATAAGCTTGAGAAAGAAGGAGGACTGACGCGATATGGCGCTCCTCTCATCAAGCGTTTCATGGGAGGAGGACATTTTGGAGAAGGATACTCGTTTCTGCAATTCCTTTCATCGTCTTCCATCTCAGGCCACTACATTGAACCAGATCGAATCGCATTCATCAATGTGTTTTCTTGCAGCATGTTTGATCACAAGAAAGTCACGCAGTTCTGCACCAAGTATTTTGACGCTAAAAAAGTGAAGGCGACGCCTATCATCCATAAAGATATCTAGAGCAATATGGCGAGCTCATTCCTGAAGGAGAAGGTGAGGGCGATCGAGGTGACGAAAAAGAGCGTATCAGAATTGCTGGATGCGATGGCAGACACGGGCTTTCAGGGAAGAAGGCTCGGAGAAGCGGTGCGGACGTGGGAGAAGATGATCAAAGACCCGAGGTGCACCATCCTTATGGGATACGCAGCGTCTTTGAGTACAACGGGCCAATGGAAGCTCGTGAACTGGTTGTTGAAGAACCGGTATATTGACGTGTTGGTTGCAACAGGAGCGAATCTTTCAGAAGATATCGTGGAAGCGATGGGGTATAGCTATTGGAAAGGATCTCATCTTGCGAATGATCAGGCGCTTCTCCGCGAGGATATCAACCGCTACTACGATGTGTACGGCGACGAGGTGGATTATATGAAAATGACCGAGATGATCGCCGATTTCATGATGAAAGAGCTTGAAGAAAATGTTCCATACTCTTCTCGTGAGATTCTCTATCGGTTCGGATTGTGGCTGGAGAAAAAAGGCATTCACAGCATCGTAGCTACCGCAGCAAAATACAACGTGCCCGTGTTTTGTCCTGCGATCGTAGACAGTCCGTACGGAGACGCAGGACTCATCGCAAAGTCTAAAGGATTCAATCTCGTGATAGACAATATGAAAGATTACATTGAGTTCATGTCCTTAGGGAAGAAGATCAAGGATTCCGGAGTAATCTACATTGGAGGAGGAGTTCCGAAAGATTTTATCCAGTTGCTTGCGGTAACCGCAGATCTTCTGTATCCGGGGAAAGTGATTCCAGGGAGGAAAGCCGCGATCTCTAAAGCGAAACGAGGAAAGAAAGCTGAAACGTACTACCCTCATCGGTATGCGATCCAGATCACCACCGACTCTCCTCAATGGGGAAGTCTTTCTGGGTGTACGTTTGAAGAAGCGATGTCGTGGGGAAAAGAGGCTCCCGACGCTCCCAAGATCCAGGTATACTGCGATGCTACCATTGCGCTTCCTCTTGTCACTCACGCGCTTGCAGAGCGTCTCACAAAAAAGAGAAAGGGCACCGACCTTTCCTTTCTCAATAAATAAACAGAGTAGCTTATGAATGAAAAACCTTCAGCAAAGTTTAAACTTTTTTCTTATCCCAAGCTTGAACCCCATAATTTCGGAGGGTTGGACAAGCAGGATTACGAAACGGCAAAAGTGGTAGTGGTGCCGGTTCCTTATGATTCCACCACGTACTATGGAGGAGGAACTAAGCAGGGGCCCGACGCCATCATTGAAGCCTCGCGCCACATGGAGCTCTATGATCTAGAGCAAGAAAAGGATATCAGCAAGGCGGGCATTTTTACTCTTGAATCCCTTGAGCCTTCAAAAAACTCTCCTGAGGAAACTATTGAAAGGGTAGAGAAAGTAATCTCTAAGATTCTCCGTGACGATAAGTTTCCTCTAATGTTCGGAGGGGAGCATTCATTGAGCTTGGGGCCGATACGTGCGCTTTCTAAAAAATATAAGGATCTTTCTGTGGTGCATTTTGATGCGCACACCGATCTGCGGGATGAATTTGAAGGCACAAAATTCCATCATGGGTGCGTGATGCGCAGGTCTATTGAAGAATGCAATGTTACGGTGACGCATGTGGGCATTCGATCAGTGAGCGAAGAAGAAGCGAAGTATCTCAAGAATGGCGGAAAGGAACATAACTTTGTATTTTATGCAGAACGTGAAGAAAAGCCGGAAGATATCGTTGCAACCTTGCGAGAGAACGTCTATATTACCGTGGACGTTGATGTACTAGATTCTTCGGTGATGCCTTCTACCGGCACTCCGGAGCCCGGAGGACTTTCCTGGTACGAGACTCTCGACGTGATCCGGCAGATTGCAAAAAATAGGAAAGTGGTGGGTGCGGATCTTGTGGAGTTGGCTCCTATACCCGGCATGGTGGCCCCCGATTTTCTTGTAGCAAAGCTCGCGTACAAGATTCTGAGCTACGCGATATAGTAAATTCATATTGTTGAAGAATAAAAAAGCGCCTAGAGGGGCGCTTTATGCGGCTGTTACTTGCAACGATGGCTTCAGGAGTGCTTCCGCGTATCTTCCTGCTCTTTGCTGTAACCTGCAGGCTCTTCTGAGTATTGTTACTATCTTCCAGAATTCAGTACGATCATCTGGTGTCAGATAGCTTTTGACGTACGCTCTTCCCTGATTTTCAGGAAAGATTTCTGTCAATCTCATCTGTCCTTCTTCCAGAACAACCCTGTCACCTTCCACACAGAGAGTTGTTCCGGTCGGGAGATGAATAAGCTGTATCGTTGGGGAAGGACGAACTTTTACTCTGATAACGTCACCTTCCGGTATCGCCGAGTTACTACTCATATAACCTCCAAAAAATAAAAGTGGTGCTACTGCAAACATACCTCGCGCACAACATTTGTCAATACATTTCGTTTACAAACCCCAATTTTTAAGCAATAATACAGGAGCTATGTGGAATATGTTTGGAGACGCCAACGAATCATACCTCAAGAAATTGAGGCCTCTTGTCGTTGAGATCAACGAAAAAGAAAAGGATGTAGGGAGCCTTTCAGATCAAGAATTGAAAGAGAAAACACAGATATTGAAAGACCATCTTGCTCAGGGAGAAACTCTGCAGGATCTTTTATCAGAAGCCTTCGCATTGGCAAGGGAAGCTGCAAAAAGAACTCTGGGCCAGAGGCATTTTGATGTCCAACTCATGGGAGGTATTGCTCTTCATGAAGGCAAGGTTGCTGAAATGAAGACGGGAGAAGGAAAAACGCTTGTTGCCACGCTTCCCGCATACCTCAACGCGCTTGCTGGAAAAGGAGTGCATGTGGTGACTGTGAATGATTACCTGGCGAAACGAGATGCCGTATGGATGGGACAGATCTATTTTGCTTTGGGGCTCACTACAGGATGTATCACCCATGACGCTTCATATCTCTACGACCCTTTGTATCAAGGAGAAGGAAGTAGAGACAAAGAACGAGACATGCTGGGTTCCTTTAAGGTTGTGGAGAGTTACCTGAGGCCGGTGTCTCGCAAGGAAGCGTATGCCGCTGACATTACGTATGGTACCAACAACGAGTTCGGATTTGATTACCTGAGAGATAACATGGCGTACGACCTTAACGCTGTTTCTCAGAGAGCGCACTCCTTTGCGATCGTAGACGAAATGGATTCCATATTGATTGACGAGGCGAGAACCCCTCTCATCATTTCAGCTCCAGACGAAGAGAGCTCTCATTGGTATTACGACTTCGCAAAGATCATTCCCCAGATGGATCCTGCTACAGACTACGAGATAGATGAGAAGCTTCGCGCGGTAACGTTAACAGAGCAGGGAATAGATAGAGTGGAACAACTCTTGAACTTAAAAGATATCTATCAAGAAAAGGGAATCAAATATCTCCACCATCTAGAGCAGGCGTTGCGCGCTCAGGCTCTTTTCAAGAGAGACAAGGACTATGTGGTAAAGAGCGGGGAAGTTATCATCGTGGACGAGTTTACGGGAAGGATGCTTCCCGGAAGAAGGTATTCAGGAGGATTGCATCAGGCGTTGGAAGCGAAAGAAGGAGTGAAGGTCCAGCCGGAGTCTTTAACGCTGGCCTCGATCACCTTCCAGAATTACTTCCGCATGTATGAAAAGCTCGGGGGCATGACCGGAACCGCATTAACGTCTGCTGAAGAGTTCCACAAAGTATACAATTTGGACGTGGTATCAATCCCTACGCATAGGCCGTTGGCACGCCAAGATTTGCCAGACAGGGTGTATACCACGGTACAAGGGAAGTTCACTGCTGTTGTGCGAGAGATCAAAGAACGACACGCCAAGGGGCAGCCGGTGCTCGTTGGCACGGTATCTATTGAAAGAAATGAGCGTTTGAGCAAGCTGTTAGAAATAGAGGGAGTTCCACACCGCGTGCTCAACGCAAAGAACCATGAGCGGGAAGCAGAAACCATTGCCCAGGCAGGCAAGCTAGGGTCTGTCACTATTGCCACGAATATGGCGGGCCGAGGAGTGGACATTATTCTCGGAGGAAATCCTCCTGTTGAAGAAGATGCTTTGAGCGTACGGGAAGCAGGAGGGTTGTATGTGATCGGCACAGAAAGGCACGAAGCAAGGCGCATTGATAATCAGCTGAGAGGAAGATCTGGAAGGCAAGGAGATCCTGGATCCTCCCAGTTCTTCATTTCATTAGAAGACGACCTCATGAGGATATTCGGAGGAGAGCGGTTGAAATCCATGCTGGACAGGCTGCACGTGGAAGAAGACCAGCCCATTGAGGCAGGAATGGTTTCAAAGGCCATTGAATCTGCCCAGGCGAGGGTGGAGGGGGCGAACTTTGATATCAGAAAGCACTTGCTGGACTATGATGACGTGCTCAGCAAGCACAGGGGAGTTATCTATAAGAAGAGGAGGGCGCTTTTGGAAATGTCTCAGAGTCCTGCAGACGGTTCTCTAAGAACTTTTCTTCAGGAAATCACAGAGAAGTTCGAGTATTCCAAGGAAGACTACGAGAAGAAGATGCAGGAACTCGGACCAGACCTCATGGTTCAGGCAGAGCGCATCGTGGGGCTCCGCGCCATTGATTCTCTCTGGCTTGAACATTTAGAGGGTATGGAGAGGATGCGGGATTCGGTGAGGTTGCGGGCATACGGCCAACAGGATCCTCTGGTGGAGTACAAGAACGAAGGGAGAAAGATGTTCCAATCTCTTTTAGACAATATTGACGAGCTTATCGCTAATTCTTTGATGAAACTCCAGAAAGTTCCTACTCAACAGACGCCTCAGCAAAGGCCCGTGTCTTCCCCGACGGTAGGCCGAAATGATCCATGTCCTTGCGGGAGCGGGAAGAAATATAAGAAGTGCCATGGATAATGCAATTATCTTACAGGTCGGAGTAAAGGTACTGCTTCAGAATGAGAAGGGGAAGTATCTTTTGCTTCATCGTTCTTCGAGTAAATATCCAGATATTGAAGGCAAATGGGATATCGTGGGTGGCAGGATTGATCCTGGGAAGACTCTGATGGAGAATTTGAAGCGGGAAATGCAGGAAGAAACGGGATTGGAATTGGTCGGAGAGCCGATATTGATCGCGGCCCAGGATATATTGAGAGGCTCAGGCCGCCACGTGGTGCGTTTGACGTACACAGGGAAGTCTCGGGGCGAAGTTGTTCTTGATATGGAAGAGAACGATGAATACAAGTGGCTTGATTGGAATGAATTGATGCAGTTAGAGGATATAGATAGGTATTTCAAAGAGTTGCTTGGCAAGGCATCTTTATTGGGTAGACTAAGAGGGGAGCCACTATGAGATTTCACATATTATTTCCAAGACAGAATCTGACCACCTTGATCAGAAGGTGCGGGTATTCAGCCGATGGAACCGATGAAAAAACAGGAGAGTCGCGGTTTTTCCTTTCTTTGAGCGGGGACCGGTATCCGAGATACCATTTGTACTGCGCTTCTCAAGGGAATGAACGGAAAGCGATCTGCAATCTCCATCTTGACCAGAAACAGCCTAGTTACGAGGGGGTTTCTGCACATAGCGGAGAGTATGAAGGATTCTTGGTAGAGTCAGAAGTGCAGCGCATCCAGGATTCCATCGCAAAAGAGAACAGTGTGCCAAGAGAGGTATACGAATAATGGCCATCATCACAAAGAAAATCTGGCCGGAATACTTTGATCTCGTAGCTTCCGGAAAAAAGAACTACGAACTCAGGCTGAATGATTTTCACATTCAGGAAGGGGATACACTCTTGCTTCAAGAATGGGATCCCAAGACCAAAGAGTACACGGGGAGAAACGTTGAGAAGAAGGTGAAGTATGTGGGAAAGTTCAAGATTGACAAACTCTTCTCCTTCTCAGAGGAAGAAGTGAAGGAGAAAGGACTGCAGGTTATCTCGCTGGAATGATGAATGCCTAGGGGTGTTTTTTCGTGCAGTTCCTGCAGAATCCGAAGATCTCAAGCGAATGGTGTTTTACCAGAGGGAAATCAGGTGATCCTTTTGAAGCTTTCGTGAGAAGGTTCTCCATAGAAGCGTTTTTGAAGTCCTTGGTCTTTCCGCATCGTATGCATACGAAGTGATGATGGTGGTTTTCAGGATGTGCGAGTTCATAGTGGGCGTGGCCATGCTGGAAATCAATCTGGCGTATGACACTTTCCTTCTGAAGGATTTTTACGATCCGGTAGACGGTTACCTTGTCTATTGCGTTCTTGCCGAGCCTTTGTAAGAGCTCCTGGATGGTGAGGGGAGCCGAAGCTTTGCGCAAGATCCCTAAAAGGCGAATTCGGCCTTGGGTCGCTTTGTGCCCGGAGAGCATGGCTCGTATTTCGGTATCTGGTTTCATATGATGTTCCTCCATTCTAGTGCGATGGGAGGTTTCTTCCAAGCCCCCTTTCTTTTTCTTGAAAAATCCCTATGATTGAAGTATGGAAGTACGTTTTCATAAAGAGCTTGCAAGCGGTAGGTGGTTTACCCTTTCTATTGCAGAACAATTAGGAAATATCGGGAGCGAGGTGGGAAGAACGCGCCAGTGGCAAGGCAAGGATGAAGAAAAGTTTCAAGGGGCAAGAGATCGTGCACTCGAGCTTTTCGATCTCACGCTTAAAGATCCTCGTTGGGGAAAAGGGCGCTCGAGAGAGATTGCGAGGGCGAAAGAAGTGTTTTGCGATGCCATTGAAGGAGGAAAAGAGTACGGTTCGTCCCTTGAGGACATGGAACGGTATTTTTTCCCATTCGCCCTTATTGCAAGGAAATAGAATATGAAAAGAAAAAAGAAAAAGGTGGTAGTTGCGGTATCTGGGGGATTTGATCCTATCCATATCGGCCATGTGAGGCTTTTTGAGGCGGCAAAGAAGATGGGAGACGAATTAGTGGTCATTCTGAATAACGACAACTGGCTGAGGAAGAAGAAAGGAGAAGTGTTTATGCGCCAGCAAGAACGCAAGGAGATTGTGCAGGCGCTCCGTGCGGTAGACCGGGTTATCTATACCTCCCACGCACGCGACCCCAAGGACATGAGCGTGAGCAAGGATCTTTTGAGATTGAAGCCGGATATTTTTGCCAATGGGGGAGATCGAAAGAAAGGGAAGATACCGAGCGGAGAAGAAGTGGCGTGCAGGAAGATCGGATG
>JAUSJU010000009.1 GCA_030647175.1 bacterium
CCTCAAAAGAATCAAATAGCCAGATCTGGCGCTTCTCCTTTTTTTTCGCTGAGGCTACTGCCATAACGGCCGCAGCACCTCCTTTCCAAACTCCGCATTCAACAAAAGCTCCCGCAATATTTCTCTTTTCAAGGCTTTCTGCAAGTTCGTAGGTATTTTTGAGCCGCTCATAGCTTACCATAGTGAAAGGACGAACTTTCAAAAAGAGCATAAGGCGTCGAGGGGAAAAAAAGTCATAGCGCACGGCTTTCGTCAAGAAAATTGTTTTCCAATAGAGCGCTTTTGCAAAAGCGCTCTTTCTTGCGATATTTTTCAAAAAATGGATCATGACCATTTCAATAAACTACCCTACAAAATAACCTACCACTTTTTTGTGCCAATGAAAAGGGAGAACGCATTTAAGGTTCTCCCATGAGCCTCGCTTCCAAGATGGGTACTACCGCATCCCCGTTAGAGGCAAGACGAAGTCTTTTGATCTCTTCCAGCGTCTTCCAATACATCTGCCCTTCGTTGGACTGGATTTCCACATCTCCCACATAACAGAGGAATATCCTGCCCGTATAAGAAACTCCCTTATGGGAATATGAGAAATCCGTGAGAGCTTGAAGATCGCTAACGCTTACACGAACCCCAGTTTCCTCGACTATCTCCCGCACGGCGCATTCAGCGAAGGTTTCTCTTTCTTCCCTCGCTCCGCCTGGGATGGCCCATCTTCCCGGGTACCTGACCCCCTTTTTCCAATCCCTCTTTTGAAGAAGGATTTTTCTGTCTGGCCCCACCAGCAAGAAACTTGCAAATTCGGATTCCAAACAGCGTCCTCCTCTTCTGTTTTCTTAGGTACTGTGACGGTCTTTCTTTCCTGTCGTCAGCCTCACAAAGATATCTAAGCATATAGAATACAATTTGTCAAGAAACACAAAAACCGCCCCTATGCTGGTTCTCCATAGTAATGATTAGAGAAAGGGCGCCAAACCGCCTGTGACCATGATTTTCTGGCCGGTTGTAAAAGAAGCATAGTCAGAAGCCAAAAAAACAACCGCCCGGGCAACATCCAAAGGCTCTGCATATCTTCCCAACGGAGATTCCTCCGCAATCTTTTTGCGAAACCCATCCGGGATATGCGCAATTAAGTCAGTTTCAACCATGCTGGGCACCACCATGTTGACGAAAATGTTTTGCCTGGCATATTCTACGGCCAAAGCCCTTGTGAGTCCTACCAGGCCGCTCTTTGCGATGACATATTTGCTGTGCCGCGAGGGGGGGTCATCGGTTGCCACGGTGCCAATGGTAATAATGCGGCCTCCTCCTGCCTTGATCATGCCGGGTATCACCTCCTGGGAGCAGTGAACACTTCCTTTAACTACCACGTCCAGATCCCTTTGGATATCTTCCCATTGCGTAGAAAGAAAATCTTTTGGAAGAAAATCTCTTACCGCATTGTTCACGAGCACGTCAACTGCGCCAAAAGATTCGTTGATTTTTTCAACCATGGCCCGTACCTGCTCGCGATTGGTAATATCCGCCTGAAAGCATAGAGCTTTGCCGCCCCCCTTGCGGATGTCTTCACTGAGGTTTTCTGCGTCCTCTTTTCCCCGCAGATAGTTGATAGCTACCCTGGCTCCCAGCGCGGCAAAGAGCATAGCGCACGTGGCGCCGATTCCGCTGTTGGCGCCGGTGATGAGCACTACCTTGTCCTTGAGACCCATATCATGCGCTTTCTTTTGTATGTCGGCAAAGGAAGAAAGATGTACCCGCGGGCTCCTCACCCCGGCGGTAATGAACCCTCGTATGGCAGACCCGACGGTAAACTCTTTTTTTATGCTGTGTGTTGCCCCTGACACAAACGTTACCTCTTCTTTGAACTCATAGGGAGCATTAAGGACAACGGGCTCATGTATCGTTACCTCAAATCCGTACAGCGTCGCAGATGTCCCCGGCATAACCATTCCCACGGAAGGAGAACACATAAGCAGGGCTAATAACTCAAGCGGAGAAAAAGCGGGGCTGAACTTTTCGTCCGGCAACCCTTCTTGCAAAAGAAGCTGCAGGCCTACTATGGCTCCTTGAGATACGGCAAAGCGCATCGTGTTCGCCATGCCTTCCTGAATTTCCTGCATGGCGTATGTGCGTTCCTGAACGTCGTCTTTCAGCAAGCCCTCTTCTGGCGTATCGCTTGCGATGGGAATGCGTGCCTCAGAAGGCTCTATTTCTCCCTTTCCTTCAATCAATGATTCTTGGGATTTATGGTTGAGTATGCGCCATGAAAACCCGCTTTGTTCTTGCATGTGTACTTCAAGCGTTAGAGCATCGTCCAAAAAAACTGGCTTAAGAAATTTTGCCTGGAGGGAGCGCAATCTCCACGTTCCGGAAATGCGGGGAAATTGAACCGCCAACAAAAAGCAGAGAGGGAGAAATCCATGCACAATACGCTCGCGGTACGCAGAGGTTGCTGCAGCATCTTCGTGGAGATGCAATGGATTGCTATCTCCCGTAAGAAACGCAAAGCGTCTCACCATGGATTCGGTAATCTGAAAGGAGATGCGCCGTGCTTGATTGTGTGCTTGTAACATATGCTTAGAAGGCGAGCTTTTCCCGACGAGAACGCCACTCGTCTCTGGTTATTCCATACCACACCTGGTCAACGAATGCTCCTTTATACCACAGCCGCTCCTTAAACGTACCCTGGTACGAAAGGCCCATCTTTTTGTAGTTGAACACGGAAGCGACATTGGGAGCATAGGCGCCCGTGGAAATTGAGTGAATGCGAAGCTTCAGAAACGCGAAGTCAAACACAAGGGCAATGGCCTCCTGCACGGCTCCCGTGCCCCAGTATTTCTTGTTTCCGATAAGATATCCATAGTTCGCGTATTTGTGCATCGGATGAATGTCGTACAGCGTAATGACACCAATATGCTTTTTTGTTTTCTTGTCAAATATTCCCCAAAGAAATTTGGTCTTCTGGTCAAAACCCTTTACGTACGCCCTCTGCGTCGCCAGGGTATGTTTCTTAAAACGCGCCTCCAAGAATTGATTCACTGCAGGGTCATTCAACCAAGAAACATACTCCCTGGTGACTTCCCCGAAAGAAAGAGGCCTGAGGAATATGTATCTTCCGCGTAACAGTAAATCACTGCGCTTTATCATGGAGAGTGAGTTTTGCCATTATGGCATCCCTGATTGTATGAAAAGAAATGAGTTCTGGAATCTCAACGTCTTGAAATCGTACGGAAAACTCCTCCTGCAAAGCCATAATCAATCGGAGGTGTTGAAGCGAATCCCACTGGGCAATGGTATGGATAGAAGCATCATCTCCGATGAGGCCTTCATCCACTTCCAAAGAATTCGCCATGATGCCCTTAATACGTTTTTCTGGAGTCATGAATGTGTTTAAATTTTCATTTCGATGCTGCGAAACCATGGAGGAATATCGGGAAGAACGCTTTCTAAATTCAGCACGTATGCGTTTTCGGCTTCTTGCGCAAACCCTATGTGCGAATACAGATCTTTCGCTACGGCATTTTTAAGGGTTGGGATATATTCTCCTTTTATCAGCCCCACTCCCCGTTCCTGCAAATAGGAAGCTGCTTTGGAAACTACTGCTTGTTCGATGGTGCGTCCGATGACCCGGCAGCTCTGGAGGAATGCGTCAATGCGCGCCTCCTTCCCCGTGATTTCCACCATGAGCAACCCCACGATGCCGTTATCTCCGAATCTATCCTGTACAGACCATGAAAATACTTCCCATGTCTTGCTTTCCATGCGTTGCTCAATCTCAATCTCTGAATACCGCTTTGTCGTAAGATTAAACTGATTTGTCTTCTGAGTCATTTGACTGAGTCGAGGAATCTGTGCCTTCTCATTTACAAAAATCGTGAGGCGCATATCCAAATTCTTCCAAAAATCTTCCAATGAGGCCGATTCCTGCTTCAAAGAGGCTCGCTTACCCTGGTCCCGATATATCCGTACCTTTTTCAAATCTTCTTGAGAATAGATGTTCTTCTCAAATACGTGCAATTCCTGAAGGAATGCTGCGTATTCGCCAGCCCCCTCTGGAAATTCCGGGATATATACCTCGGGAACTTGCTCTCGCATCAATTCCCGCTCAACGGGGCTGTCGTCAAGGAATACCATGCTATCCAAACCAATATCAAGCTCTTGTGCTATTTCCTGGATTGATTGAGGTTTTAGACCCCAGCCAATCTTTGTAATAACAAAATCCTCTAAGGAAAGGGGCATATCGTTTTTCCTTTTAAGAAATACTTCTTTGACGTCTTCGAGATTATTCTTTGACGCTATTGCAAGAACAATGCCCTTGGAAGAAAGCTGCTTTAATTGAAGCTGGAAGTCGTAATATGCGCGTCCAGGACCCGTTGACCCAACGATGATATGATCCGATCCCTCTTCTCCGACAACCCCACCCCATAGCGTGTTATCAAGATCGAGCACGATGCATTTCTTGGTTTTTCCGTATGCGGAAAATATGATGCGCAAAAACTCCTTTCCAATCTCTACTAAACCTTCTGAAGAAAAAGGTAAAGAAGAATGGTAATACATATTCCAGTCATAGAAACGCTTCTTACCAACCCGTGAGGCAATATCTTGCACATCAAGCACGTATACCTCTTTATGCAGCGAGGCCATCGTGGCAATGCCCCTGTTGAGATGAGCTAACGCTTCTTTCTGGGAATGATCCCTCTGCGAATCCAGAATGCCATAATACCATCTGCCAGGATAATCGAATGTTGTAATGATGATGCGGGGCTGTGACGTTCTGCGAGCTGCTGCGATAAGCTGCTCTATACGACGAATGACTTCCTTCGTCTTCTTTTCCAGTTCCAAGGGAACTGTATTGTGAAAATCATACATGAGTTCGGGAAAGAATTCTTGAAGAGTGGCAAAAAGAAGAACGACGTCATATTTACCATATTCTCCTGCCGGATTGAGAAGTTCCTGCTCAAATATGTTATAGCCGAAAAATCGAATGGCTGGCACAAATCCTTCCGAAACAAGCTCAACCCGCATCACGGGCTCAATGGGTTCCAGCGTACACGAATGAAATACAGCAAGCGAAAGCGGCTCCCCTTGAGGCGCCTCATCAATCCGCCTTGCCAGCTCCAAATAATCCTTGTATGTACTCTTTATTGTTTGGTGCATATGACAAAGGCCAAAGCATAATCTTTTACATGGGCCAGGCTTATCTGGCAGGCAGGATGGCCCGTCTGCCTGGGTGGCAAGAACGCAATAGAGGGTTTTCCCGATGCTGATTTTGCAATCTCAATATTCAGATAGGATGATGGCTTTCCGAGCGCCTTGAACGTTGCCTCTTTGGCTGCAAAACGCGCCGCAAAATGCTGGAGCGGAAAGGCTCTGCTCTTACAGAAACGGATTTCTTTTGCGCTAAATACACGTTTCATGAATTCCCGCTTCTTCATTGCCTTGGCAAAATCAGGAAGAAATACGATATCAACGCCGACTCCTAATACAGACATACGTGTGTCGCTATATTCGATATCGGGAAATAACTTCTCGCACGGTTTTGACAACCGTGCTAATTTCTCTTGATGTCATCTTGGGAAACAACGGTAGAGTTATCGTCCTCTCGTAATACTGTTCAGCAATAGGAAAATCTCCTTTCTTATATCCAAACGTCTTCTTGTAAAATGGGTGAAGGTGGACAGGGATATAATGTACCTGCACACCGAGGCCTTTTTCGCGCAACGCTTCGAGTACTTTCCTCCTCCCCGTTTTCAATAACTCCAGGCGCAGCCTGATGGGATACAGATGATACGCTGACTTGGCATACGATTTCTCGACAGGAAGCATTATCTCTACGACATTGCGAAACGCTTGGTTATACTGCCGCACGATTTCTCTTCTCCTCTTCACGAACCTATCCAGCTTTTTAAACTGACTGAGGCCCAGGGCGCACTGAATATCAGTAATGCGATAGTTGTAGCCCAGCTTCTCTATCTCGTAATACCAAGGTCCTTTTTCTGGTCTCTTGATGATTCCGTGATTCCGAAACGTCCTGAGGCTCTCATACAAGTCCTTCCTATTGGTAACAATCATTCCTCCTTCTCCCGTGGTGATTGCTTTTACTGGATGAAAGCTGAATATGGTTATATCGGAAAAGGATCCGATCTTCCTACCCTTGTATTCCGAACCCAGCGCGTGAGCCGCGTCTTCAATAACCAGAAGATTATGCTCTTTTGCAATTTTCCTTATCTTATCCATCTCAAGCGGATGACCGGCAAAATCAACCGGGGCCAACGCCTTAGTCCTCTTGGTAATCTTCCTTCTTATCTCTTCGGGGCTGATATTCAACGTATCCTCCTGGATATCGGCGAATACTGGCTTTCCTCCGCAATATACAATGGCGTTTGCGGTCGCGGCAAACGTCATGGGAGTGGTGATAACCTCGTCTCCCGGACCGATACCGGCT
>JAUSJU010000015.1 GCA_030647175.1 bacterium
TAGCTTTGCTGGCTCTTATAGGAAGCGCGCTCTTCTTTGCCGTAAAACGCCTCGCCAGTCCTTCGGGGGAGGAAACGGAGAGCTTCTCCTGGATGGTAGGATTAGGAACGCTGGCGTCGTTCGTTGCGCTCGTGACATCGCTGTTCTTATACACGGCAACCTTCACGACGTGGTTTGTGTTCTGGGTGCTGCTCGCAGGACTCTCCATACTCATCGGGAAAGAGGTCAAGACCGTTTCCCTCGCCCCGCCTTCGTTTCTTGCGCTCATCTCTTCATTCGTGTTCCTCGTATCTCTCATTTTCGGATTAGGGCTGCTGTTCCTGGGAGGACAAAAGTATATTGCCGAGGTTCAGTACTTAAAAGCCGTCCAGGCTTCCCAGGACGGGAAGCAGGACGAGGCTATCCAGAAAGTGCTGAGAGCCGTACAGCTGAATCCTTCGTCTGATCTCTACTGGCGCGACCTTGCGCAGCTCTACCTGAACCAGGTGAACACGATTTCCCAGAACACCTCTCTTACCGCGGAAGAGCGGCAGAAGGCTCTTCAAGATGCCGTGAACAATGCGGTGGCTTCCGCCCTGCAGACAACGCTGCTCTCTCCAGAGAACGTGGCGAATTGGAACGTGCAGGGATTCGTATACCAGAATCTTATCGGCATCCAGGGAGCTGAAGATTTGGCTACGGAGGCATATCAGAAAGCTTCAGAACTTGATCCTTCTTCTCCGTACAGCCTCACCGAACTTGCCAGGGTGTATATTTTGCAGGCAGACCGCCTGGCCCAGCAGCAGGGACTTCAGGACCAGAGATCCCAGGCTTTGCAGAACGCCTTGGATCAGCTCAACAAGGCAATCGGCTTGAAGAACGATTATTCCCCGGCTCATTATCTGATAGCTGCCGTGTACGACAAGCAGGGAAATTCAGAGCAGGCGACCCGCAAGCTTGAAGAATTGAAAATCGTAAACCCCAACGACATAGGGCTGGCTTTCCAGCTCGGCATGGTGTACTGGCAGAAGGACAATGTGGAAAAAGCCCAGGCAGAGTTTCTCCGCGCAAAGGCTTTGAATCCCCAGTATGCGAACGGTCTCTACATGTTAGGGCTCACCTACGACAAGCAGGGCAAGAAGGATCTTGCGAAGGAGGCATTCCGGGCGGTCTTGCAATTGAATCCAGACAGCGAAGAGATCAAGCACATTTTGGCGAACCTGGATTCAGGGAAGCAAGCGCTCAATGGATTGACTCCCGCCCAGCCGCCCGTAAAAGAAGGAGCGCCTCCTGAGATCAAGAAAGAATAGCCGGAGCCACGGGTAGCTATTGACAGCATGCACGAGCTTGTGTAAGATACCTTCTAGTTTACATTCACCCTTGAGCTCCGCCCTTTTGAACACGCAGTTTTTTTATTTCTAATCTGTCGGCCGCCACTTTTGGCCATTTTTGCCGTGTCAGAACTCTCTTCACCACGTCAGATGAAATATTTTGGAAAATCCTCTGTGAGGCTTGCTTTGCCATACCTGCTGGAGATGCAGCTGGCTGCGTGGAAAAGATTCTGGGAACAGGATTTCAAAGATCTGCTTTCTGAAGTTTCTCCGATCCGGGACTATACGAAAAAAGAGTTTGAGCTATGGTTTACGGGATTCACCCTGGGAGAGCCGAACTATAAGACGGAAGTTGAGGCGAAAGCAAACAACGATTCCTACGAGGCTCCTTTGAGGGCGCACACCAAGTTAGTGAACTTGAAGACCAAGGAAATCAAGGAGCAGGAAGTGTTCTTGGCTGACATGCCGTTGATGACCGAGCGGGGCACGTTCATCGTGAACGGAGTGGAACGAGTCGCCATTTCCCAGCTCATCCGTTCTCCTGGAGCCTTCTTTACGGCTCAGAACGTCGGAACAAGAAGGATATTCGGAGCAAAGATCATTCCGAACCGAGGAGCGTGGCTTGAGTTTGAAACAGAATCCTCAGGGTTCATTGCAGTGCGCATTGATAGAAAACGAAAGGCGCCAGCCTCCACGCTGTTGAAGGCTTTTGGGGTGAAAGACGACGAGGTGTTGAAGGCCTTGTTCAAGGACGTGGATACGGGATCTACATCGTTTATTGCAGAGACTCTGAAAAAGGACTTGGCGAAGACCCAGGAAGAAGCTTTAGTTGAGATCTACAGGAGATTGCGGCCAGGAGACTTCGGAAGCCCTGATACTGCAAAAGAGTTGATCTCCAATATGTTCTTTAACTTTGAGAGGTACGATCTTTCCAAGGTAGGACGATGGAAGACGCTCCAGCGCCTCCCTGCGCTTTTAAAGAACGCATCTCCTCAAGCGAAAAAGCAGCAGGACATGACTCCTCAAGAGCGGGTCCTTACGTTGGAAGACGTAGTAGAGGTACTCCGCGAGATCATCCGGCTGAACAACACTCCGGGAGCGGTTCCCGATCAGATTGACCACTTGGGGAACAGGAGAGTGAGGACGTTCGCAGAATTCTTGCAGAACCGCTTGCGCGTGGGATTCATGAGGATGGAGCGCATCATCAAAGACCGCATGTCTACCTTGGATCCCGGCACCATTACGCCCTCTCAATTAATCAACCCGAGGCCCGTGATCGCGGTAGTGAAAGATTTCTACACGTCTTCCCAGATAACCCAGTTCATGGACAATGAGAATCCCTTGGCTGAATTGGAGCACAAAAGGAGAGTATCGGCGACAGGGCCGGGAGGATTGACCCGTGAACGGGCCGGTTTTGAAGTGCGCGACGTACAGCCTTCCCACTATGGGAGGATCTGTCCTATTCAAACCCCGGAAGGTCCGAACATCGGATTGGTGGGCCACTTGGCTACCTATGCAAGGATCAATCCCTACGGATTCATTGAAACTCCGTACTACAAGGTGAATAAAGGAAAGCTGACCCAGGAACTCCATTACTTTGCAGCCTATGAAGAAGAGCAGTACATCATAGCGCACGCTGGCATTCCTGTCGGGAAAGACGGAGTCATTATCCCTGCCCGCGTTGAAGCCCGCATCAATGGAGAGCCGGGATTAGCTGACAGAGATCAGGTGGACTATATGGATGTGAGTTCTGAGCAATCAATCTCAACTGCAACTGCACTTATTCCTTTCTTGAGGAATGACGACGCGAACCGAGCACTCATGGGTTCTAACATGCAGCGCCAGGCGGTTCCTCTGCTCAAAGCCCAGGCTCCTTTAGTGGGAACGGGCCTTGAAGAGAGCGTTGCGCGGGATTCGGGTCTGACGATCATCTCGAAAGAAGACGGCGTAGTTTCCGAACTGGATGCCGACCACATCGTAGTAAAAGCAAAGACCAAAGACGGAAGGGGAAAAGGAATTACGTACCCGCTCCAGAAGTTCCAGAGAACGAACCAATACACCTGTTTCCACCAGCGCCCCATCGTGTCAAAGGGCGAGTCTGTGAAGAAAGGTCAGATCATAGCTGACGGAGGAGCCATTGAAAACGGAAGACTGGCTCTGGGCACGAACCTGCTCGTGGCATTCATGCCCTGGCGAGGATGGAACTATGAGGACGCCATCATTCTTTCCCAGCGCCTGGTAAAGCAGGACACGTATACTGCGCTTCATATAGAAGATTTCAGCTGCCAGGTCAGGGAAACAAAACTGGGTCCAGAAGTGACGACTTCTGACATTCCCAACGTAGGAGAAGAGAAGTTGAAGGATTTAGACGAGGAAGGAATCGTCCGGGTAGGGGCTGAAGTGGGGCCCAATGACATTCTCGTAGGAAAGATTTCGCCGAAAGGAGAAGCAGACCTTACCGCAGAAGAGCGCCTGCTTCGCGCCATTTTCGGAGAGAAGGCGAGAGACGTGAAAGACACTTCTCTTACCATGCCTCACGGAAAGCGGGGACGCGTGACGTCAGTGAGGATATTCTCCCGCGACCAGGGCCACAAGTTAGACCCCGGGGTCATCAAGTCAATTCATATTGAAATATCCCAGATGAGGAGGATTCAGCCTGGAGACAAGCTTGCGGGACGCCATGGAAACAAAGGCGTTGTTTCGGTCGTACTGCCGGAAGAAGAGATGCCGTTCTTGGAAGACGGAACTCCTGTAGACGTGGTGCTGAATCCTATGGGAGTAGCTTCCCGTATGAACATAGGGCAGATTTTGGAAGCGCACTTAGGATATGCCGCTCAGAAGCTCGGGTACTATGCCGTCACCCCGGGGCTCACGGGAGCTACGGAAGAAGACATCAAGCAAGAGCTCAAAGCAGCCGGCCTTCCAGAGGACGGGAAAGTGACCTTGTATGACGGAAGAGACGGCCAGGCATTCCCCAAGAAGATAACCGTGGGGATCGTGTATATGATGAAGCTCATTCACATGGTGGAAGACAAGATCCACATGCGTTCCATAGGCCCCTACTCGTTGATCACCCAGCAGCCGTTGGGAGGGAAAGCCCAGTTCGGAGGCCAGCGGTTCGGAGAAATGGAAGTGTGGGCTTTGGAAGGATATGGGGCAGCGTACACTCTGCAGGAAATCCTCACCATCAAGTCAGACGACGTTCCGGGACGAGCGGCAGCGTACGAATCCATACTGAAAGGAATCCCTATTCAGACTCCGAACCTTCCCGCCTCCTTCAATCTGTTATTGAACGAGCTGAGATCTCTCGGGCTGAACATTGAAGTGAAAGAAAAAACAAGGCAGCGGTCGCAAGATGAAGACGAACGACCCAGGAGAAGGCCATAGACATATATGAAAGTTACTGATCTTGAAGCATTGCGCATAAAGTTAGCTTCTCCGGAAGACATCCTCAAGTGGTCGTTCGGAGAAGTGACGAAACCTGAAACCATCAATTACCGCACGCAGCGCGCGGAGAAAGACGGGCTTTTTGACGAGCGCATTTTCGGGCCCGAGAAGGACTACGAATGCTACTGCGGGAAGTACCGCAAGATCCGGTACAAGGGAGTGGTATGCGAAAAGTGCGGAGTGGAAGTCACCAAGTCTTCCGTGAGAAGGGAGCGCATGGGCCACATCCAGCTGGCCACTCCTTCTTCCCATATCTGGTTCTTGAGAGGAGTGCCTTCTCGCATCGGCATGGTGCTGGACGTTCCGTTCCAGAGCTTGGAGCGCGTCATTTATTTTGCAGCCTACATTATTACCAAGGTTGACCAGAACGCAAAGAAAGCAGCATCGGAATCCATAGAAGCAGAATTCAAACAGAAGATCCGGGGGAAGGCCGAGAAGGAGAAACAGGAGGTCAAGGTGGCGAGAGACCGGGCGAAAGACGAAATTGCCTCGTTAAAACCCTTGAAGGTGCTTTCTGAAATTGAGTACCAGAACCTTTCCATGAAATATGGAGAAGTGTTTGAGGCGGGAACCGGAGCTGAAACCGTCAGAGAGTGCTTTGCAAAGCTTGATCTGAAAGAAGAGATGAAAAAATTGGAGCAGGACCTGCCCTCTGCTTCTCCATTGAACAAGAAGAAGATCGCTTCCCGCATCAAGTTTTTCAGGTCTATGGCAGAAGCCGGCGTTCGTCCCGAATGGATGATCTTGACGCAGATTCCTGTGCTGCCTCCTGACCTGCGCCCCATGGTGCAGTTAGACGGAGGAAGGTACGCTTCGTCTGATTTGAATGATCTGTATCGCAGAGTCATCAACAGGAATAACCGGTTGAAGTATTTATTGGAGATAGCAGCTCCCGAAGTGATCGTCAGGAACGAAAAGCGAATGCTCCAGGAAGCAGTAGACGCTTTGATTGATAACTCCATGAGAAAGGGCACTATGACCCAGGCTACTACAGGGGGCAGGAGGCTATTGAAGTCTCTTGCGGATATGTTGAAAGGAAAGCAGGGAAGGTTTAGGCAGAACCTGCTCGGAAAACGCGTGGACT
>JAUSJU010000016.1 GCA_030647175.1 bacterium
GCTGACCTGCCTCTTTCCTGGAGCACGCCGGGATTCTGGGGATTCCTTTATCGGATGACGGCAAAACTGTTGTTTTCTCGGGCAAAGCTTATTGTTGCCGTTTCCCGTCTCATTGCCAATGATTTGCAGGAGCATTACGGAGTATCGCCAAAAAACATTGCTGTGATTCCCAATCCGATTGACGGAGAGAATATTCGCCGTCTTTTGAAAGAACCTCTCCCAGCTGATCTGGAGCGGATATTCCAAGGTCCTGTGGTGGCAACCATGGGAAGGCTCACACGTCAAAAAGGACAATGGCACTTACTCCGCGCATTCTGCGCAGTCAAAAAAGAGGTCCCTGCTGCGAACCTCGTCATTCTCGGGGAGGGAGAGCTTCGGGGAGAGCTTGAAGAACTGCGGCACGACCTCTCTTTGGACGAATCCGTGCATTTTCTCGGCTGGCAGAAGAACCCGTTCGCTTTCCTGGGAAGGGCCAAGCTGTTTGCGCTTTCTTCTCTTTGGGAGGGACTTCCTGACGCGTTACTTGAAGCGATGGCGTGCGGTTTGCCAGTCGTGTCGTCTGATTGCAGATCCGGCCCTCGAGAGATTCTTGCTCCCTTAACCGATATTCGCACGCAGGCAGAAAGCGTAGAGGATGCAGAGTACGGCATTCTTGTGCCTCCTTTCTCGGGAGAGATCCAGAATGCTAGCCAATCCTTGTCCCAAGAAGAAGAGTTTCTTGCCTCCTCTATTGTGCGCGTACTCAAGGATCCGAGCCTCCATGAGAAGCTTTCTCAAAAAAGCAGGGAGCGCGCTCTTTCTCATGACGTGGGAGCTGTTATCCCTCAATGGAAATTCCTTTGGGAGTAGATGTATGACGTTCTCAAAAACATCCCAGCCTTCCCAGTCAGCTCCTTTTGCGTGCCCCGTGTGCGAAGCACAAGCTTCGTTCACATCCATACAAGAATACATGACCGGGAAAGCGTTGTTCTCGTTGTATGAGTGTTCTGCATGCAAGGTTCAGTTTTGGATGCCCTTTCGCAATCCCGGAGCTGATTGGTACGAACAGAGGGGAGATAACACCATTCAGGAGGCGGTAGCCCCGAAAGTAAGGAGAGGGTATCACAAGCAGATTCTTTCATTGTCTGATACTGATCTTCAAGGGAAGAAAGTGCTGGATGTGGGATGTGGCACAGGGGAGTTTTTGGCGGCCCTGCAAGCAAGGGGATGTAAAGTGTGGGGCGTTGACTTTGATCATATCGCTATCGGCGTTGCCAAGAATCAGTTTCGGTTAGAATGCGTCTTTGCCCTGACGCTGGGCGATTTTTTTAAGAACGTATCGCTTCCTCAATTCGACATCATTACATGTTTTGAAGTCATTGAGCATGTTGATAATCCTCTGCGTCTTTTGGCGTATATCCGAAAAACGCTCCAGCCCCACGGAAGAGTTTTTTTGAGCACGCCTTCCCGCGTGCGCATTGCTGCGCGCTCGAACGTATGGGATTATCCGCCCAATCACTTGACCAGATGGTCAGAAGAAGCGTTTTCAAATGTGGCGCAGAAAGCTGGTTTTCAAGTCCACAACGTTAACTACGTAGATCAGTTCCGCATTCTCTTGGAATCCATGCAAGGGAGTTTTCAGACAGGCCTGGTAAAGAAGGTGGCAATGTCTTCTGGTTCTTCGCGTTCGCGCGCAATCAAAACAGGCCTCATCCGCTTTCTAGGAGTGCTGAAAGCGTATGCGCTTTTTGCTCTTCCGGCCTTTGCGCTTTGGCTGTATGGGAAAGCTGCCGGGAAAAAGAATGGCAGCATATTTGCGGAATTGCGCCTTAAAGGATGATTTACTCCACAGGGATTTTATGATAGGAACAATAGTATGAATATTCTCATTACGGGCATTACGGGTTTCGTGGGTTCTCATCTTGCAGAATACTGTTTAAAGATGCCGGATGCGAAGGTCTACGGGACCGTCTTTTCCCATCATTTGGGAGATGAGATGGAGCGCATCAAGCATATCCAAGACAAGGTGACGCTCATTGAGTGCAACCTTACCAATAGAGTGGCTGCGGCAAAGGCGATCTTCAAGGCAAGGCCGGACGTCATATTCCATTTGGCAGCTCAGAGTTTCGTCCCCACATCCTGGAAATCCCCGGAAGACACGCTTTTCAATAATATCTTTTCCGAGCTGAACATATTTGAGTCGGTGCGTGAGCTGGAAATGAATCCTGTCATCGTCATAGCGTGCAGCTCTGAAGAGTACGGGCTTATTGCAGAGAACGAGCTTCCTATCAAAGAATCAAACCCTTTGCGTCCGCTTTCTCCATACGCCGTTTCCAAGATTACGCAGGAGATGCTGGCTTTCCAGTACCACCAGAGCTATGGACTCAAGACCGTTCTTACGAGATTCTTCAATATTGAGGGACCCGGGCGCGGCCAGGATTTCGTGGCTTCAAACTTTGCCAAGCAGATAGCGGAAATTGAAAAAGGAAAGAAAGAACCCACGGTGTTTGTGGGAAATCTGGAAGCAAAGCGAGATTTTACCGATGTCCGAGACACCGTGAGAGCGTACTGGTTAGCGAGCGAGCGGTGTGCGTACGGCACGCCGTACAACATATGCTCTGGAAAAGCATGGACCATGCAGGAAGTCCTCAATATTCTCATGAAGCTGTCTACGGCAAAGAATATTGAGGTGCGCCAGGATGCAGAGCGCATGAGGCCCTCTGACGTCCCGGTATTATTGGGAGATAATACGAAGTTTCGAGAAACTACCGGCTGGAATTCAGAAATTCCTTTTGAAAAGACCATGGAAGACCTCTTGAATTACTGGAGAGAACGAGTGTAAGCACCACGCACGTGAATACCGTCGGATGGATCGAAATTCATCGGGGGCGCCAAGGGGGAGTGCTGTACGGAGATATGGCAAAGAAGGCGCTCTCTAAAGAGTTTGCCGTGGATTCGATCGTGCGGGAGGCCAAGCTCTTTCGCTGGGTGCGCTATCTTCGTCTTCCGGAATCCTTTGTGCGACTTCTTTTTTTGAAAGGGAAACGGAATCTTTGGGTGCGGGATATCCTTTCTGTCATAACTGCTGGGTTTGACAGAACGCAAGGGAAAAACGTAGCGGTAATATTCCACCACGACTTTTCCGGATTCCCTTTGTTCGCACGTCCGTTTTTTGAGCTATTCCATAAGCCCTTGTTTTTTTGGAATCTTCGTAAGATGGATGCGATCGTCGTGATATCCGAATTCTGGAAGCGGTATTTTGCAGAGAGAGGCTACAAGAACATCATCTCCATCTACGTGGGATTTGACTTGAAGTACTATGATGCGGTTTCACAAGAGGAGACCC
>JAUSJU010000019.1 GCA_030647175.1 bacterium
GAACGCCAAAGAAAAAATTTCTAAAACTAACCTTACTTTAATTCTGGTGCCCCCAGAAGGAATCGAACCTTCATCAGCGGCTTAAAAGGCCGTTGCTCTACCATTGAGCTACGAGGGCGGTTGGCCTGAGTATAGCTCAAAGCCCCTCCTTTTTCAATTGAGACAGAAGATCTTTTTGCTGCTGAGAAAGCTTCCTTGGAACCTTGATCTCCAGTTCCACGAACATGGTTCCCCTTCCGAGCCTGGCAAAGTGTGGGAGGCCTTTTCCTGAAACCTTCAGTATCCTTCCAGACTCCGTGCCTTCTGGAACCTGCAAAGGCATAGTTCCTCCATCAATAACAGGAATCTCTATGTCATCTCCCATGACAGCCTGAGAAAAGGATACGGGCATCTTGAGATAGAGATCATCTCCTTTGCGCTGGAATACGCGGTGGGGATTGATACGGATCCTCAAGTACAGATCCCCTGCTTTCCCTCTCCGCTTTCCCGCGTCCCCTTTTCCTTCAACTTTGAGCAACTGGTTCGTATCAACGCCAGCAGGTATCGATATCTTGAGCTGTTCTTGATTCCTCACTCTTCCTTCCCCTTTGCACACGTTGCAGAGTTTTTCTGGTTTCAAGCCTTCTCCTTCGCACTCAGGGCATATTCCTGACTTGGTAAACGTGCCGAACATGGTCTTTCGTATCTGCTGGACCTGTCCCATACCCCGGCATGAAAAACATTCCCCGACTCGAGTTCCGGGTTCAGCTCCCACCCCTTGGCATCTCGTGCAAGAAACCATGCGGGAAACCGAAAGAACTTCATCCCTTGCAAAAAGCACGGCTTCCAAAGGAAGATCCACGAAAAGCTCAATATCCGCTCCCCTTCTCGCATCTCTGCTTTTTGTCTGCGAAACTCCTCCTGTGAAGAAATCTTCAAAGATGTCTCCAAAATCATGCAGATCAAAAGAGAATCCTTCTTCAGGATCAAAGCCTGCGGTATCCTGCCAATTCCATCCGAATCCTCCAGGTCCCTGCGAGCCTCCTCCTTCAAAGACTTTGCCGAACTTGTCGTACTGCGCCCGTTTATCCTTATTGGAAAGAATTTGGTAGGCTTCGGATACTTCCTTGAACTTTAAAGCGTCCCCTCCTTTGTCTGGATGGTATTTATGGGCCAGTTTCCGATAGGCCTTCTTGACGTCTTCAACGGTGGCTGTCTTGGTGATTCCGAGGGTCTTGTAGTAATCTTTCATATAAGATTAAACCTTGTGCTCTATGCTTGCTGAGTTCCTTCTTCGGGAGGCTGTTCTTCCTTGGGCTTGTCTTTTTAGAGATCTGCCCCGATACGAGAAAGAGCTGCAGAAAGCGCCTCTCCTTCTTTGCGGATATCTTCCAGTATATCACCCTCTTTTACCTTCCTCAATAAAACTATCTGATCCTCAACTTCCTTTTTGAGATCCGCTGGAACTTTCTCTCCCATATCCCGCAATGTTTTCTCTGATGTGTAAATCAATGCATCTGCATTGTTGCGGGCTTCAATGAGATCTCGTTTCTGCTGGTCTTCCTGCGAATGGAGTTCCGCCTCCTTCTTCATGCGCTCTATCTCTTCTTTGGAGATTCCCGTTGACCCTTCAATGCGGATAGACTGCGTCTTTGAAGTTGCCTTGTCTTTGGCGGTCACAGAAAGAATGCCGTTGGCGTCAATATCAAAACTCACCTCTACCTGGGGAAGACCTCTGGGGGAAGGTGGGATGCCGTCTAGGATGAATCTACCCAAGGACTTGTTGCCTTCTGCCATGGAACGCTCTCCTTGGAGCACATGAATCTCCACAGACGTCTGATTGTCTCCAGCGGTAGAGAAGATCTGGCTCTTGGATGTAGGGATGGTGGTGTTCTTTGTAATAAGCACCGTGTCCACTCCTCCCAGGGTTTCAATGCCTAAAGACAAGGGTGTCACATCAAGAAGCAATACGTCTTTCACTTCCCCTTGGAGGATCCCCCCTTGGATGGCTGCTCCAATGGCCACCACTTCGTCTGGATTGATGGTCTTGTTGGGTTCTTTTCCAAAGAGAGCTTTCACCGCCTCCTGGATGGCTGGCATGCGCGTCTGCCCTCCCACGAGCACCACTTCGTCAATCTCTTTGGGAGAAAGTTTGGCTTCGTTCAGAGTTCCCTGCACCAAGGTTATGGATTTTTCAATATAC
This sequence comes from bacterium, assembly GCA_030647175.1. GTDB lineage: Bacteria > Patescibacteriota > Minisyncoccia > Minisyncoccales > UBA10102 > JAUSJU01. Next base: position 2,183 of record JAUSJU010000019.1, read on the forward strand.
TCTTTCACCATTCCTTCCAGCTGCGCGCGGGAGAGCTTGTAGTAGAAGTGCTTGGGGCCTGAAGCGTCAGAGGTGATGAACGGCAAGTTCACTTCGGTTTCCAAAGAACTGGAAAGTTCAATCTTTGCCCGTTCAGCCCCTTCTTTCAAACGCTGCAAGGCAAGCTGGTCTTTGGAAAGATCAATGCCCTGGTCCCTCTTGAAGCTCTCAATGAGCCACGCCACCACCTTCTGGTCAAAGTCTTCCCCTCCCAAGTGCGTGTCCCCTCCCGTAGCTTTCACCTCAATAGTATCTTCTGATACTTCAAGGACTGAGATATCAAAGGTTCCTCCTCCGAAATCGTACACCACAATCTTTTCATCCTTCTTCTTGTTCAGCCCATATGCTAACGCTGCGGCTGTGGGCTCGTTGATTACGCGTTTTACCTCAAAGCCGGCTATCTCCCCTGCCACCTTGGTCGCCTTTCTCTGGCTGTCGTCAAAGTAGGCTGGAACCGTGATGATGGCTTCTGTAATCGGAGATCCTAACTTGTCTTCAGCGTCCTGCTTTAACTTCCTCAATACCATCGCTGAGATCTCAGGGGGCTTGTACCATTTCTCTCCCATTTTCACTTCCACGCTACCGTCTGAAGCTTCTCTGATTTCATACGGAAGAAGCTTCATGTCTTTTTGCACTTCAGCGTCCTGGAATCTTCTTCCCATAAGCCGCTTTACCACAGACACCGTGTCTTTGGGATTGGTGATCTGCTGGCGCTTTGCCTGCACTCCAACGAGCATCTCTCCGCTTTTTGATACGGCTACAACAGAAGGAGTCGTTCGTGCTCCTTCCCTATTCTCAATGATCTTTGGTTCCCCATTCTCGGTCACCGCCATTGCAGAGAATGTGGTGCCCAGGTCAATTCCTAATATTTTTGACATGAATGTATTGACTTAGTATGTGATTATTGAAATATTTTCACCTTTGCGGGTCGCAACAGCTTTCCGTAGATAGTATATCCCTTTTCCAGCTCTTCTGCGACCAACCCCGATTCTCCTCCTTCTTTTACCCCCAACGCTTCGTGGAACTCGGGGTTGAATTTCTCTCCCTCAACCTTCATCGCTTCCACTCCCTGCTTCTTGAGGAAATCTCTGAGCTGGGAAATGGCGAGCAGGCATCCTTGCACGACGAGACTGTTCTTTTCTTCCTCCGATGCCTCCTTCTCAGCACGCTCTAGATTATCCAATACCGGAAGGAGCTTTGCGACGAATTCCTCATTGGCGTGGCGGAACAATTCTCCCAGCCTTTCTATCTCTTCCTTCCTGTAATTGAGGAAATCAGCGCGCGCTCTCTGCCATCCAGCCAGATACTCGTCCCTTTCCTGCTGGAGCTTTGCGATATCCTGCTCCTTGTCCTCTTTTTGAATCTCTTCCTGGGTAGATTCGTTAGGATCCAGATTGTTGTTATCGTTTTCCATAGAGAAGTTCTTTGAAGGTATTAATATTCTTGTCGTATGCCATGCGCTTTGGTCCAATGATAGCCACCACTCCCTGGGGTTCCGTAGAGAACACAGAGAAAATCATACTAAAGTCCTGCACTTTGGAAAAGGGGTTCTCTCTTCCGATGTACAGACTGATGAGCTGTTCGGCTTTCAGGTCTTCAATGTGATCCTCCATATCCCGCAGGAACTGGGTAAGGCTCTTGATGGAGTTTCCTTCCTGGAACTCGGGCTCCTGCAAAATCTCCTCCCATCCTTCTTTCCAAAGCGTATGGTCCCGCAAGGTGTACGAAAGAGCAAGCCCTGAGCACGCTTCTGCAAGTTCCTGCATCAAAGAAAAATGATCTCCGATCCTCATTCCCTCTGCAGATTGGGGCATTTCCTCAAGAAGGTCCCCCACCAGGAACCGGTACCCCTTTTCCGTAGGCACTCTTCCCGCAGAAATATGGGGCTGGAAAAGGTATCCTTTCTCTGTAAGGAATTGCAATTCATTGCGTATGGTGGCCAGAGAGAATCCGAACTCATACTCCTCTTCCAAAAGCTGCGAGCTTATGGGAAACGCTTTCTTCACGTACTCTTCCACCACGCTTTCTAAGATGTCTTCTTGCCTGTCGCTGAGAGTCATGGGTCTATCATACAAAAATAGAATTAGCAGTCAAGTACTAAGACTGCTAAAAGATAAAAGCGAGGTAGTAACGAGTTCATAGAACTCTCCCTCGCCTTGAATCTCCTAGCTCCGTAGTGAGCGCAGAAGATCGATCATTGCTTCATCGAGCGGCTCGGCCTGTTTAGAGAAACTGACGTCAGAGTCTCTTTGATGGATAACATTCTGGAGTAGGGCGATGCGCATCCCATAGAGGACACCAAAACTTGTCCTCACCGACGGAGTTAAGGTAGACCCTTCTCGTTCTGCCAATACTTCGGCAAGCTGTTCTCCGTCACTTTCAGCTTTACTCAGAACGGCCTCTGAAGTAGCACCGAAACGATTCGGTTTTGCCGCCAAGAAAACCTCCACTATTCTGAGGGCTTCCGCTCTTTCTTCAACGGAAAGATCTAGATCCTCAGCAACCTCTATATAGAACGCCATAATCTCTTCTTGACTCCGCTGAGTAGCCACGTTCATACTCCTTTCACAACCTTAAGTTCTGAATAAATTATAGCACAAAAATATGTACCTTGTCAACAGTTCTCGCCCAGGATCTTCTTCCTGTGGATAAATCCCTAGGGGATATGCATTCCTTTTGATACACTAGATACATGAGGCAAACCATCAGAGAAGGAAACTTTACCTGGGTAGATATCCAGAACCCCTCGAAAGAGGATATGGAATACCTCAAGAAGAACTTCCATCTCAATTCTTTCCTGCTCAACCAGCTTGAGCTTCCCGCATGGAGGCCGAAGTTTGAATTGTTTGCAGAGCATCTCCTCCTCATCCTCTACTACCCCTTCTACAGCAAAGAGGAGAAAGATACATCAGCTCGGGAACTGGATATTCTTGTCACCAATGATACGGTCATCACGTTTCACTACACTTCTATTCTTCCCCTCAAATCACTCTTTAATAGCTGCAGCGTGTATCCTGAGGCAAGAAAGGAAACCATGGAGAGAGGGACTGGATTTCTCACCTACGCTATTCTCAATGCGTTCTGGGAGCACATCTTGACCAAACTCACGCGCATCAACAAGAAGATAGACTTGATAGAAAGAAAGATCTTCCAGGGAGAAGAGCGCGCCATGGTACGGGAGATTTCTCTGGCAAAAGCAGATGTGCTTGATTTCTGGAGATTCGTTGAGCCTCAAGGACAGCTCCTGAGCCAGTTGCGCTCTGAAGGAACCGCATTCCTGCAAGACAGCGAATTAAAGCAATACTTCTCCCATATTCTTGACCACTATCACCAGGCAGTACACGACCTGGAAACTTACCGGGAAACTCTCAGGAGCTTGGAGGAAACGAATAATTCCCTGCTCACGACCGAGGTGAATGAAACGGTAAAATTCCTCACGGTGTTCTCAGCCATCATGCTTCCCCTCACGTTCATCACCCAGCTCTTCGGCATGAACACTTCTCTTCCCTTCACAGATCTTTCATACGACTTCCAGATCATAAGCGGAATTATGGTCGCCATCCTCCTAGGAACAATCGTTGTGTTCAAACAAAAGAAATGGCTGTAAAGGCGCTCGCCCCGTTTGCCGCAATCTTCCTCATCCTCCTCATGGGATCTCTTGCATTCTTGAGCATGGCTCAAGATTCCCTCACCTTTGACGAGCTTGCTCACATTGGAGCCGGGTATTCATACCTTACGCACCAAGATTACCGCTTGAACCCTGAGCATCCGCCCCTTTGGAAAGACGCTGCCGCTGTTCCACTCCTCTTCCTCAATCTCAAATTCCCGGACCAGAGCGACTGGTGGACCCAGCAAGATTCTGCTCCCGCATGGTGGGTCCAGTTCAATTTCGGAAAAGAGCTATTGTACGGATCAGGGAACAATCCTTCTCAAATCATCTTCTGGAGCAGGGTGCCCATGATTCTCATCCTGCTCTGCCTCGCATGGTTTCTTTTTCGCTGGGGAAAAGAACTCGGAGGAGCGTGGGTAGGATTAGGGACATTATTCCTCATTGCATTCTCTCCGACCTTCCTGGCCCAAGGGAGACTCGTGACCAACGACGTTGCAGCAGCTCTGGGAGCTGCAGTAAGTATGTACTACTGGTTGCAATTCCTCAGAGATCCCAAAAAGGAAAATGTAGTGAAGGCAGGCCTTGCGTTCGGCTTTGCAATGCTCATGAAGTTCACGCTCCTTCTTCTTGCCCCAACATTTGTGATCATGACGTTCCTGTATGCTTTCCTGAATCCCGGCTCTTCAAGGGTCCGCACGCTAACAAAGTATATAGTCCTCTCATTAGGAGCTGCCCTGATCGGGTTGCTCTTAATCGCCTCGGTCTATCAATTCCATGTATGGAACTATCCCGCAGAACGCCAGCTACGCGACACGGCAGCAGATCTTACTCCCAATAAAATCACCCCCATCAAAGATCTCGTACTCTCAATGGCAGAAAACCCTGTGCTCAGATCGCTGGCCCAGTACGCGAGAGGGATCGTCATGGCGGGCCAGCGGGCAGCGTTCGGGAACACGGTATACTTCAAAGGAGAAATTTCAGCCTCGGGATTCTCCTCATACTTCCCCACCCTCTACTCTTTGAAAGAACCTCTGGCGTATCACGTCATCAACTTCATCCTCCCTCTGGGATTTGCCTTCCTCCTGCTAAAAGAATTTCTGAAGAAAAGATCTAAAGGTTCGTTCTTCCAATCTGCGATCTCCTGGATGAAAGAGAACTTCACCGTCATCTCGTTCTTCGTCTTCATCAATATCTTCTGGGCATCGGCCTTGCTGGGCAATCTTAATATAGGGATCCGGCACCTCCTCCCCATATACCCGTTCTCGTTCCTTCTTCTTGCATGGGGCGCAAAAGAACTCTACATACGTCTCGGAGAGATCACAAAAAGAACGTTCGTGGTAACGCTCGTGATCCTTGGAGTCTGGTATGGAGCTTCTTCCCTTTCTGCTTTCCCCCACTACCTTTCCTATTACAACGAACTGGCAGGCGGGATTGACCAGGGATACAAGATCGCCGTTGATTCCAACTACGACTGGGGACAGGACTTCTACAAGCTGAGAGATTTTGTGCGGGAAAACAATATTGACCGCATCTCCCTTGACTACTTCGGAGGGGAAAACCCTGAATACTGGCTGGGATCTGCAGTACAGAAGCTGGATCCTTTTCAGACTCCTCATCCTATGGGATGGATAGCAGTCTCTCTGAATCAATTCATGGGAGGCGTTGCAATGCCGGTATCGGGATACGACCAGCCCTCAGGATACTACCAATGGCTAGCCCAGCAGACTCCCGTTGCCAGAGCGGGAAAGAGCATCCTCATCTTCCATATAGAAAAATAGGCTTATCGGTACTTCACGTACGCCTGGTCTCCGAAACGCACATCAATGTATTCTACCTTCATTCGTTTTTCTGGAAGAATCTGCTTCTCTAGAACTTCTACGAGTTTGGTCTTCTGCCACTCCATGTCTTCTTTAGGATCAATGTAGGAATCCCATCCTTCCGAAAAACGAACGAGCACTTTCCCTGGATTTTCGGGAAAGAATGAAAAAATAGACAACCCTTGCTCCTGAAAAAGGTTCCTGCTCTCAATGTCTTGCTTGAAATCCAGGAGCGAGAGAAGCAAGGAAGGTTCTAAGACCCGTTCTCCCGGCACAAGATCATCTGGCACCAAAGCGAAAAACAGAGGCAGGGTAGCCCTATCATCCTCTTTTCGCATCGCTATTCCTTGCTCATCTATTGAAACGCAAAGGTTCTGTTCTTTGCACAGCATCGCAATCGCGTTTCTTTCTGTGATCTGTACGGCAACTGTTCTTTTCAGAAAATCGCGGTGCAGCGTGGCCTCCTTTACTTCGGGAAACGAAGTATGGATGGTTTTTGATATCTTTTCTGAAGGGAAAAACAAAAGGTTGTCTGAAGGAAAAAGCGAAGGAGAGTCAACAATCCTTTGGACAGCCCCCAAAAGATCTTCTGAGGAGATGCTCTTTGCTCCCTGAATAGAGATGCCTTGCAAAGAGAAAAGGGCTGAAGAGAATATTACATACCATATTGCTCCTACGATCATGCAGAAAAGAAGGAGGAAGAGGAACGACGCTCTTTTCCACAAAGGAGTTCCTTTCTTTTGTATGCGCAATGGTTTCCTTCTCATACAAAGCCCTACAAGCCTCTCCGTATCTTGCGAAGAAGTTCGAAGGCGTACAGCAACCAGTAACTTTTCTTCAGAGGATAGTCTTGAGTCTTCACATATTCATGCGCTTTTCCCCCGAACCCCATCTTGAATAAGGTAGGCCCTGCCCAAGGATGAGAAGGCTGCTTGAAAGGATCCACGTACCCCCAGAAGTCGTAGAGCTTGCATCCCCTGCGCTTGGCTTCCTTGATCGCCTCCCATTGGAGAAGATACGGAAGGGAAAGTTTTGTATACTGGGGCAAAGAAACTGCGTGGTGGTAGAACCCTATGCCGCTCCAAAAGAGTACGAACGAAGCTGCTCCGATATCTCCCTTCACTTTTCCCAGGAAAAGAGTGACCTCCTGCTCCTTTGAAAACAGGGAAAACTCTCTTTCCAGATACTCGTAGGAGAACGGGGTAAAGCTCTGGCGCTTGGAGACGAGCTTGTGGAGCTTGGAGAACGTTTGGATGTCTTCCCTGTTATCGCTCTGCTCAATAGTGATGTCTGGGTTTTTCTGGGCCTGGCGTATGAGATACTTGGTTGTTTTCCTCATGGAAGAAAGCAATGCGTCTTCCGGCAGAGAAATATCAAGCTTCCATGATGCTTCAGGGTGCATTTGCATAGGGGCTCTCTGGAACCCGGCTTCTTTGAAAAGGCCGACGTTCTCTTGAGTTCTCTCCCAAATAGGGTTTATGCGCACAAAACTCGCGCCTTCTTCCTGCGCTGTTTTCTTGAGGATCCCCAGCAATAGCGAGAGGATCTCTCTCTTCGTTCCTTGGGCATCCTTTATGGAATCCTTAAGAACGGGGCCGTGAGGAACGAGAACAAACATTCCTCTCTTTGCCTTTACCCTGACCAAAAGGCAAACAGAGCAGAGATCCTTCCCTTCAAAGAATCCCAGGCGCCACACTTTCTCCCTCATTGCCTTTTGGAATTCCCCCCAGTTCCATGAATGGAGGAACGTCTTTTCAGAGCATCCTTCCAGAAACCCTTCCCAGATATTTTTCTCTTGTAGTTCCCTAACTTCCATAATGGTTCAATAAAGAAATAATGTTTTCAGCGTTCTTCCGGGATATGCGGATGTGCGTGGGAAGGTTCAATGTCATTGAGGACAGTCTCTCAGCCACGGGACAGCTTCCCTTCTGATATCCTACACTCTCTTCAAGAGTATCGCTTGGGGCGATGGGAGACGTATACCAGTCTCCGATGAGGATGTTCTGCTTCCAAAACTTCCGTATGATCTCGTGGGCATTGGGGTGCAGAACGGGGAAACGAAGGAATATCCCTTCCCGCTCCGGGAGACGGAGCGCTTTCGCATATAATAAGGCTATTTCTTTGCGGTGGAGATTCAGGCGATCAAGCTTCTTCAATTGATTGAGAGCCAAAGTCGCCAAAGCCGCGGGAAGCGCCTTGGGAAAATACGCAGGCTTCCTGCCACGCTTCTCTTTCCAATGCACTGCTTTAGAGAAAATTCCGAACTGCTGGAAGAGAACGAGAAGGTACTTCCCGAA
>JAUSJU010000020.1 GCA_030647175.1 bacterium
TCTGAAGCGTACGCGTATTCCAGTTCCGCCACGAGGGCATATCATGTATGTACCAAAAAAACAGTCCCTTCTCAAGGGCTATTTTAAATCTGTGGTTAGAAAGAGTGGGTGCAACGCTTGCTACCGAAAAGAGGAGGTGAGTATGGCGTTGAGCTTTGCCCGGGTGGAAGCTCCTATGAATCCCGTCCCCCGCGAAAGTCCGTACGGAGCAAGAACCTCGCTTCTGTATCTTTCTTGGAACTTTGCAACAGCGTTTTTGGTCAGAGCCCCGAAGTAAACCGTTTCATATCCCGGAGAACCAGTACCAGAAGAAGTGATCCTCGTTTCCGTGTCTCTGTTAAGCAACACTTGGAGGCATTTCACGTCAGCTCCGCTTGAGCCTACGGCAAGACTTCGCGAAAACGTTATACCAACACATGCAGCAGGCCTTGATGTAGAAGAGATCGGGTTTGTTAGGCTCGTAGACGGGGAGGGGCCGCCGAAGATTGGGGCGGACGGAGTCGTATAAGAAGGGGTGGATGGAGAGATGATGCTTGGGGCGGTTGGACTTGTGGAGGGAGAGGGGCCGCCGAAGATTGGGGTGGACGGAGTCGTGGAAGATGAAGAAGGTAGTCCCGACTGCCGAGTAGGAGACACCGTAAAACTTACGAAAGAAGTCATAGTTGCGAATCCTTTCTTATCAATCGCCTTTACGTAATATGTATATGCTCCTGCTATGCTGTAGCGCTGGACGAGTTGGCAGATCGATGTATTCGCACATTCCTTCTGAACGACTTGCTCGACGAAGATAGTGACTGACTGAATCCCATCTACGTCTGAAGCAAGTACATTGATGACAACCGAATCAGAAGTCGTGGGAGAAGTGGGCGCATGAGATATAGAAACGGTAGGAGATCCTGATAGACCAGGAGTTGCAAAAGAACCCGAAGGAGCAGTTATGCTTGTGGAGGGAGAGGGGCCGCCGAAGATTGGGGCGGAAGTCTGGGCAGACGTATTCAAAGGAAACAATGCCACTCCGAGAAAGAAGAAGATACTGTACAGGATGGCCTTGTTTTGAGTATTAAGCATATTGCTTGCTATTATTCGCAATGGATTACGGGGCGAATGATCATATTGTACCCAGCGCATATAAAAAGTGTCAAACAGAAATAAGGCCAACATGCTTTCTGCTGCATGTGCAATAAAAAACAGCCCCCGAGAAGGGGCTGTTTCTAATATTTACGCTGTGAGAAACTACGAAATAAGCATTCTGATAACGTTGGGAAATGCCCTTGCCAGTATCGCAACTCCAATTCCTATCGCCGCCCACATCAATCTCTCGCGAGCTTCTTTCGCTCCTTCCGGACCGCCGGTAACGAACTGAAAGCCCGCAAGAATGACGAATACAACACTGAGGAGCATGACGAAAACAAACACCCAGTTTACGATATTATCGACAATAAGGTAAACATCTGATATGCCCTGAGGGCTTTGCCCTCCTTGATACACGCAGATTTTCCCGTCTTGGCAGATGAGCCCTGTATTACAAGCATTCCCGCCTGTGCACGGTTCTAGAAATCCGCCGTCTGCGAACGCAACGCTTCCATAAAGCATCGCAAAGCTTGCTATCAAAAGAAAAATGATGCTTTTCTGTTTCATCTGAGTAAAACTAGCCGGACGATCAATAACAATCGTTTATTACTACTGAATAAGACCCCTCAGGATATTTGGAAATGCCCTTGCTAATATCGCAAACCCAATTCCTACCGCCGCCCAGATCAATTTCTGACGACCTTCTTTTGCTCCTTCCGGACCGCCGGTAACGAACTCGAAAGCAGCCATGATAACGAACATGATGCTGAGTAGCATGATGAATGCGAACACCCAGTTCACGACGTTATTAACTATGTCATAGAGATTTCCAGGGCCGTAACCACTAACTGGTGGCGGCTCACTCCCCACAGGTGGCTGCACTATAGCGCCAACCATTGCCAAGGGCGCAAGAAGAGATACAATCGCAAGGAAAGATGCTGTTTTCATTAATGATTTCATAAGATATGGAATGTAATTACTGTTTTTATTATGGAATCCGACCTTTTTATTTTTTAATCGTCTATGTTCCTAATACGTCCAGAAGCGCCGCAACCAACCCCCTAGAAAGAAGTATAACCGCAAATCCTATGGCAGTCCAGAGAAGAAGGGTCTTCGCGTCGCTCAGCTTCTTGGCATCTCCTGATCCTGTAACAAACATGAATCCTCCAATGACAACCATTAACGGAGTGATCACGATAGCAAGGTTAAAGATGAGGTTAATGATGTTGTTGAGCAGTTCCAGAAGCGTTGTTGCCTTCAATGGGTTATCAATGCATACGGCGCCTGGAGGGCAAGAAGCCTGAGAGTTAGACGGTACTCCCGGGGAAGGCGCGGAAGCGGGCTTCTGACAGACTCCTGATATATTACAAACTAAACCGGTATCGCAAACATTTGTCACGCCGTCGCAAGATTCCCCTTCTCCCACGATAAAGGCCGCGTATCCGTCTTGCATAAACCCACCTACCGCAAATAAACACGTGAAGAGAAATGCGCCCGCTATGAAAATTCTCATATACTTATTATATAACCCCGTATGCTACATGCAAGCAGCCGACACCACTTTGTCTCCGGCGTCCAGACGCATCATCCTGACCCCTTGAGTCGCCCTGCTCAGTTTGGGGATGGAATCAATTCCGGTGCGGATGACTTGTCCTTTCATTGAGATCACGATGAGGTCTTCTTCGGTTCCGCCGAGAACCTTTGCATACACGAGGTTTCCTGTTTTCGGAGTAACGTTCACCGTCTTGATGCCAGATCCTCCCCTGCTCTGGGACCGGTATTCTTTCACGTCAGTCCTTTTACCGTACCCGTTCTCTGTAAGCACAAGGAGGAAAGGAGTTCCTTGTTTTATGGAGGCTGCCTTCTGGGATCCCGAAATCACGTCTGCTCCGACCACCTCGTCTCCTTTCTTCAAACGCATGGCTTTAATGCCGGCAGCTCCTCTGCCCATCGCTCTCACCGCTTTCTCTATGAACCTGATAGACTGCCCTTTTCTCGTGGTAAGGATCATTTCGTCTTCTCCCGTGGTCTTTCGCACAGACCTCAATTCATCCCCTTTCTTCAGGGAGATCGCAATGAGCCCTGATTTCCGCACGTTCTTGAATTCTTCCAAGGCAGTTTTCTTCATGACACCGTCTTTGGTGGTCATGACGAGATACTTCACCCCCTGTTCCTTGTCTTTCTTCCCTATCGCAAACAGCGACAGCACTTTGTCCTGCGGGGAAATCTCAACAAAGTTGAGCAGTCCTCTTCCCTTTGCGACCCTCGTTCCCTCCGGGATCTCGTACACCGGGAGCTGGAACATTTTCCCTGAATCGGTAAATACCATGAGGCTGTCATGGGTCTGGGCATAGAGGAAATGCTCCACGATATCTTCAGCCACCGTCTTCATGCCCATGATCCCTTTCCCTCCGCGCTTCTGGAGCTTGTACGTGGCAGGGTTGATGCGTTTGATATACCCTCCCTGGGTCAACGTAATGATGGTTTCCTCCTGGGGAATCAAATCTTCCTGGGCGATCTCTCCCAAAGGAGCTACCTGCACTTTCGTGCGCCTCTCGTCTCCAAAGGTATCCCGTACATAGATAAGTTCCTTCTTCACAACTTCCTTCAGTTTCTTTGGAGATGCCAGAATTGATTCTAATTCTGCGATCTTAGCCTGCAATTCTTTCAGTTCGTCTTCAATCTTTCTTCGTTCCAGCTTTGCAAGAGCAGCAAGCTTTGTTTCCAAGATCGCATTCGACTGGATCTCAGAAAGCTTGAAACGAGACATCAAATTCTTCTGGGCGTCCTCTCTGTCGTCTGAAGCTCTGATGATGCGGATGACTTCGTCAATCTTTGCCAGGCACTTCAAAAGCCCTTCTAAGATATGGGCCCGTTCTTTGGCTTTTGCCAGATCAAACCGCGTCCTGCGCTCTACCACCTGTTTCTTGTGCCCGAAGAAATTCCATAATACCTCTTCCAAGGAAAGTGTTCTGGGCTGGATGCCGTCAACCAACGCCAGCATGTTCAAATGGAAGGTTTTCTGGAGATCTGAAAACTTATACAGGAAATTGAGCACTTTCTGGGGATAGGCGTCCCGTTGCAGATCAAACACGATGCGAAGGCCGTCCTTGTCCGATTCGTCGCGTATATCCTTGATGCCGTCTATGCGCTTTTCCTGCACGAGGCTCGCAAACTGCTCCACCAAAGAAGATTTGTTCACTTGGTAGGGGATTTCCGTGATGATGATCTGGGACTTTGATCCTTTTCCTTCTTCAACGATCTCCGCTTTCCCTCTCACGACAATCGGGCCCTTCCCTTGGGAATAGGCCTCAATGATCGCTTTCTTGTCGTAGATGATCCCTCCTCCCGGAAAGTCTGGCCCTTTCACGAATTGGAATAAGTCTTCCGTAGTCGCTTTCTCGTTTTCAATAAGGTAGAGCAAAGCGTCCATCGATTCTTTCAAATTATGAGAAGGAATAGAGGTTGCCATGCCAACCGCAATCCCCAGAGTTCCATTCAGTAAGAGCTGGGGCAGAGGAGAAGGTAATACCGTGGGCTCTGTCCTTGAACCGTCATAGTTATCAATGAAGTCTACGGTATCCTTGTTGATATCTTGAAGCATATATTCCCCGATGCGGGACATGCGAGCTTCAGTATATCTTTGAGCGGCAGGAGGATCGTTATCTATAGATCCAAAATTGCCTTGACCATCGACCAATGGATAACGCATAGAGAAATCCTGGGCCATGCGCGCCATGGCGTCGTACACCGCAACGTCACCGTGCGGATGGTACCTGCCGAGCGCGCTCCCTACGACCGTAGCTGACTTTCTGAACTTTGCTCCGTGCGTTAAACCGTCCTCGTGCATAACGTAGAGAATTCTCCTGTGCACCGGCTTTAATCCGTCCCGCACGTCAGGAAGCGCCCGCGCCACGATCACCGACATCGCGTAGTCAATGTAGGACTCTCGCATTTCCTGCGAGATCTCCCGAGGCTTCACACTCCCTATCGCCTGAATCTCCTCGGTATTACTCTGTTTGGGTTGGTTGTCCGGCATTGAATTGGGGAATAAGTTTGTTCGTGTCTATCTTTTCAAGCCTTGTTTTCGTCACAAAAAGAAATACTATGCCTGCAACGATACAACTTCCTACGAATACTGACCAGAATATGGCTTTGCGTTTTGATTCTTCAAGCTCGTGCAGAGATGCCATACGCGATCACTCAGGGTTTCAATATTACTACTTTCGTTTCTTCTGCGCTCAGATCTTTCGCTTTCACAAGAAGTTTTTGCTCTGGCTCTCCGTTCTTCACTCCCATCACTTTCAGAAACTGCTCTACTTCTCCAAGTTTTACCTTGAGTTTCGGCAAAGCATAGTGGATGGGGATCACCACCTTGGGCTCAATCTGGTTCACAATGACAGAAGCCTCCTTTGCGTCAATCGTGTAGACGCCTCCTACCGGGACAAACAACACGTCCACGTCTCCGATCCGATCAATCTGCTCGGATGTAAGCTCCTTCTGCCCCAAATCCCCCAAATGGCAGAGCCGCATGTCTTCAGCTGCAATGGTAAAGATAGTATTCTGTCCCCGCTCTTTCCCCTGCGAGTTGTCATGGAACGAAGGGATTCCTTTGATGAAGATATTTTTCACTTCGTACTCTCCCGGAAACGAGGCTACGAAAGGATCCCCTCCCACCGCTTTCACGTTGTTGTGGTCTGGGTGCTCGTGAGAAACCAATACGATATCCGCTTCCATAGAAGGAAGCTTGAATCCGATGGATTCGTCGTACGGGTCAATAACCAAGCGCACCTGCTCTTGTTTTGACTGGGAAATAATCAGGGAAATGCACGATTGTCCTTTCCAAAAAATCTGCATATACAGCATTATACCACATGCCGCTGAAGAAATCCACGCCCAACCCTTTGACATTTCCCCCTACGTTATATATATTGACTCGTATGGCGAAAATAACCTTTCCTCAGAAACCCCAGGAGAGACAAGACGGCATTAGGCCCCACAGGACCGGAGACATCGTGGAAGGAACGGTCATAGGCACGGGACGGAGCTCCCTGTTTTTGGATTTGGGGCCTCAAAGCACGGGCATCATTTACGGGAAAGAGTTCTTGGATGAGAAAAGCTCGTTAAAGAGCATGGTTGTTGGAAAGAAGGTCCGGGCGAAGATCGTTGATACGGAAAACGACGAGGGATACGTAGAGCTTTCATTTAGAGACGCAGGAAGAGAGCTCGTCTGGGAAGATCTCAAGCAGAAGAAAGACCGCGAGGAGAAGCTTTCGGTAAAAGTCCTGAGCGCGAACAAAGGAGGGCTTTTGGCAGAACTTGAAGGAATTCCTGCTTTCCTCCCTGTTTCCCAGCTCTCCCAGGAAAACTATCCGAGGGTGGAAGACGGAGACGCAGCAAAGATTTACCGGGCGCTCCAACGATTCGTGGGGCAAGATCTCCAAGTACAGATCATTGATTTGGATCCCAGGGAAGGAAAAATCATACTTTCTGAAAAAGCCAAGGAACGAGAAAAGTTCAGAGAAGCGCTCTCTCAATACCACGTGGGAGACGAAGTGGAGGGAGAGATTACCGGAGTGGTGGAATTCGGCGCATTCATGAGATTCGGCAAAGCTCCATACCAAATGGAAGGCCTCATTCACATTTCAGAAATTGACTGGCAGATTATTGAAGATCCCTCAGCCGTACTCAAGGTAGGAGAAAGCCTAAAAGCAAAAATCATTGATATCGGAAACGGAAAAATCTCCCTCTCGTTAAAAGCTCTCAAGGAAGATCCGTGGAAGGGCATAGAAACAAAATACAACAAAGGGGATGTCGTTAAAGGGAAGGTGACCAAGTTCAATCCCTTTGGTGCGTTTGTTGAGATAGAGGCCAAAATCCAGGGGCTTTCCCACATCACAGAGTTCGGGACAAAGGCTCAGATGGAATCCCAGATCAACATCGGGGAAACCTATTCGTTTGAAATCTTAGAAATCAATCCTCAAGAGCATCGGATGAGCTTAAAGATTGCTGATCAATCTTCTTCTTCAAAAGCAGCATCAGCAGAGAACACAGAGAAGCAAGAACCAGCGCAATAGCAAAGTGCGAGGGCAGGAA
>JAUSJU010000027.1 GCA_030647175.1 bacterium
AACCGATTGTGTATCTTGGGAACTGCCAGAAAGCAAAGGGAGTGGTGGAGGCGTACCAGGCATTGCAAGGTATGGACGCCCATCTTGTGACATCTGGCGCTCAGAAGGTGCGTATTCCGGCTCGCAATCTGGATCTTGCAGATCACCGTGAATACCTCCAGCTCCTCAAGGCTTCCAGTTGCGTGCTGACGATGTCAAAGTTCAAAGAAGGCTGGTGCATGACGGCCCATGAGGCAATGCTTATGAAAACCCCTGTTATAGGATCTGGAAAAGGAGGTATGCGGGAGCTTCTTGAAGGGGGGAAGCAGATTATATGCGAAGACTTCTCAAGGCTCCGGGAATCCGTGAACTCACTATTGAATGATCCTGCAGCGAGAAGACAGCTGGGAGACCAGGGATACGCCTATGCAAAGCTCTTTCCTATAGAGCGTTTTGAACAGGCGTGGCGCGATGCGGTCCGAGATATTCTTTCATAAGTAGCCTTTCACGAATACCGCAATGGAAAAAGTAGGATTGATCATACAAGGGCCGCTCACGTCGTTCGGGAAAAGCGGAGCCTCAGCTGCGCGCAAACTTAATCTCTCCGCGGACGGAAAAGAAGAGGATGGCCTTGTCCGCTACGACTGCCGTCCCAATATCCAGAGAATCATTGATGATTTCGGTAGCCTGTTTTCAGCCGTGGTAGTGTCCACATGGGATAACGAATTGAAGCCTGGGGATGGGTGGAAGGATGTAACGATCGTTTCCATGCCAGATCCCGGTGGAGCCATGGATACTTCTCCCCGTGCCTACAAAGCGCATAACAGGAACAGGCAATTTATCGGGATCCAGAACGGAGTAGAGTGGCTTGAGAAGAATTCCGATCCTTCGTACGTGGTGTTCATGCGGACGGACCAGTACCTCAACCTGCGGGAACTGCTTGATTCGTTCGGCAGACATATGCGCCGCAATATTCCTGGAATGATATGCGTGCCGTTCATGCGGCCAGGCATCTTTCTTCCCTCCGATTTCTACTTTGCGTCAGAATTAAAAACCATGAAGAAATTCTTGGATGCGCAGTTCAGTTATGACAGGTATGAATTCATTGTTGACGTGCACCGAGACATGGTCTTAAAGTACGCCCATTCGTTATTCCGGGACACTCTCCGTGTTCCTGACTGGGCCTACTTCCCCCGCGATCCGAGCTCTGGAATAAGCAAGCAAACCAGAACGATTTTTGCGCGCATGCTAGGTACCGTGTTCGTTCCGCTGAGCTTGCGTACGCTGCAGTCCGTTGAGTGGCGGGGTAGCGCGTTGAGCCAAGACTACATGAAATCGGTAGCTACGGAAGAAGATCTTCCCGTTGACGTCTCAAAGAATCGCGGAGTTACCGGTATTTCCATTCCCGCCCTATTCAGTATTGACTGGAAACGCTATTATGGCTTTTGTGAAATAGCGAACCACGCTGCTCCTTCATGGAAAGAGAACTGCAGTATAATGTTTGGAGAGATTGGATGGAATGTATGGATCATGCTCCAAGGGGGTATGAGAACGATAAAAAGAATAAGGACACGGATTTTCAAAGGAATATAATCAGGATTTTTGTATGGCGCAGGACACACTAAAATTGGTTTCTATAAATATTGAGATGAAAGAGCGCGTAGATTTAGTGCGCGCGTTTTTGGAAGAGGAGCAGCCAGATGTGGCATGCCTACAGGAGGTGTACGAAGAGGATCTGCACTATCTCGCAGAGAAGCTTGGAATGAATGCTGCTTTCGGCCAAATGGCCTTGATGGGTAGCGAGAACGGGATAGAACCGCCGTTGGTGCCTTTTGGTGTCGCAATGCTCTCTCGTCTGCCTGTGCAGGATCTTCGTCGCGCCTACTACCTAGGAAACGAAAATGATGTGAAGGAGTATGCGTTCAAGGGCCACCCCGGAGATTTCTACCGTCTTTTCCTTCACGCAAACTTTCAGAAAGGGGATAGCAGTTTTACCATCGGCACCACCCATTTTACATGGACTCCAGACGGTGAAGCAGACGATCTGCAACGAAAAGATCTCAAGAATCTGCTCGCTGTTTTGAAGGATATTCCAGAGGTCGTATGCTGCGGAGATTTTAATGCGCCGCGAGGCAGGGAAATTTTTGATACCATTGCCAGCTATTACAAAGACAACATCCCTTCTCGCTATACGACGAGCATCGACGTTGACTTGCATCGGGCCGGAGACAAGCTCCGCGGAGCCCCTCTCATGGTAGACGGCCTTTTTACCACGCCTGCGTATCAATGTTTGAACATTCGCTTGCAAGAAGGCGTGAGCGATCATATGGCCATTGTCGCTGAAATCTCGAAAATCTGAGCAGTTTTTACTAATTGTCAAAATGTGAAGGCGGAGGTAGAATCATTCCATGATTGAAATCCTTTTATCGCTAGCTACCCTTGGTGTTCTGAGCAGCGGATTTCTTCTGCTTTTGAAAAAACTTGGTCTTTTCTCTCCCTCTATAGCCCTGCTTTTCGGCATCGCCCTCTGCATCCACTTGGGAGCCACTCTCTTTATCCATTACGCGGAGTTTTACCCGTTCGGAGGAGGCCAGGGAGACCAATTTCTCTACCATGGAGCAGCTACGACGATCGCCGTGGATTTCCAGCAGGGCGTCTTTTCCACAGAGCGCATCGTGCAAGCTCTAGCCGCTCACAGAATGCAGCATTGGTACCCTGTTTTGCTAGGAATCTTGTATGCGATTACGATTCCTGCGGTGATCATGGGGAAGATATTGAGCGTATGGTTCGCCTGCGTCGCGATCATCCTACTGTTCTTGGTTACGCGGGAATTAGGAATCTCTGATAAAGGAGCTTTTGCGGTGGGGCTCATGGGAAGCATATATCCCAGCTTTTTATATTTCGGGAGCTTGCTTTTACGGGAAAGTGCCATCGTTGCCATAGTACTTTTGACCACCCTCCTTCTTCTGAAGCTCGTACAAGAGTTTTCGTGGAAGAAGTTCCTTTTTCTGTATGCGACATTTCTTTTGCTCGTGCACTTGAGATTCTATATTGGACTTGTGATTATCTTTGCCACGGCTTTCTGTTTGTTTTTTTGCCAGCAGGCATCCTGGGACAAGAGATTGAAAAACGTTCTGCCCGCTATTTTCCTTCTGGGATTCATACCTCAGCTATTCGGCTACGGCTATTATGGAATACAAACGTTCGTTACGTTCCTTCACCCTGAGAAGATCCAGACATACCGAGAGACTGCATATGTGGTGCGGGATACTCCTCAGGCGCAGCCAAAGGCAGAAGAGTCGAAGAAAGAACAGCCAGTAGAACAGCCAAAGATAGAAAAGCCCGTAGAAGTACAGCCAAAGATACCGCAACTGAAAGGGGGAGAGCTGGGAAGAGGGGGCGGAGGCGGTTCGACGGTGGTCGTTGAGGTGGATACGAAGAACCCTCTTACTTTTCTTGGGCAGAATCTTGTTTCTTTATCCCATGTGATCCTCGGCCCTTTTCCATGGCACATCAAATATGACAGGCAGTTTTTCGTGCTTGGGGAGACAATTCCCTGGCTCGTACTTTTCTTCCTTGCAGTCCTCGGGGCGTTCTCTACGTTTCGCAAAACATGGAGGTTATCGCTTCCTCTCATGCTCATTGCTTTCTGTTTGCTCGGGATGATCGGTTTGTTCATGGATAACTTCGGCGTGTATATGAGAATCCGCATACCCGCATTCCTGCTTTTGTTGGCACTCGTTCCTTTGGGATTTCCTTTCGTGGAACGCTGGATGAAGCGAGTGTCGCCTGCAAGAGTAAAAAATTCACAGTAACTTCTATGAAAATTATCGTAACCGGGGGAGCGGGGTTTATCGGAAGCAATCTTGTTGATCGGCTCATACGAGAGCGTCATCATGTTGCCGTCATAGACAACCTGTCTACCGGAAGCAAAACGAATATCAATCCCAAAGCCAGATTCTACAAGCTGGACATCCAAAGCCCTAACATCGCCCAGGTATTTGCGAAAGAGAAGCCAGACGCGCTTTTCCATTATGCGGCCCAGATCGACGTGAGAAAATCATGGAAAGATCCTGTAGCTGACGCGCGAACGAATATCCTGGGGTCTCTGAATTTGCTGGAAGCTTGCAGGAAGTACGGAGTAAAGAAGATCGTGTTTGCCTCCACAGGCGGAGCTTTGTACGGGGAGGCGTCCCAGATTCCCACCCAAGAAACCTATCCCACGAACCCTATTTCGGCGTACGGGGCGGCAAAATTGAGCGTTGAGCACTATCTCCATGCATATCATGTGGTGTATGGGTTGTCTGTTGCGATCTTGCGGTTAGCTAACGTATACGGGCCCAGACAGGATGGAAAAGGAGAAGCCGGGGTCGTAGCCATTTTTTCCCGCACGTTGTTGCAAGGGAAGCAGCCGATTTTGTACGGGAACGGAACCCAGACACGCGACTTCGTCTTCGTGGAAGACGTGGTTCAGGCGAATCTGCTTGCGTTCAACCACAAGACTTCTGGAGTATGGAATATCGGTACCGGAAAGGAAACTTCCATATCCTTGTTGCTTAAAGAAATTCAGGAAGCTACTGGCTCACGCAAAAAGGCAAGGACCCTTCCCTTAAGGCCTGGAGAGCAGAAACGGAGCTGTCTTAATATGGGGAAGGCGAGACGCGAGCTTGGCTGGAAACCCACCACCACCATGCGCGAAGGATTGCGCAAGACAGTCCAATGGATGGAAGCTGTATGACTTCTCCAACATTTGAACACCAGCGGAAGTTCTACGAAACGTACTGGAATGATTCGGGACGCTTGTCTATAGATGAGAAATGCCGCAAGCGTTTTGTGCTCTCGGCGCTCTCAAAGTTTTCCAAGCCAGCTGAAAAACCGCTTCGCATCCTTGATATAGGGTGCGGGAGAGGATGGATGACGGATGCCCTTTCCCGATACGGCGAGGTATTGGGAGTCGATCTGTTCGTGGAAGAAGCGCAAAAGCGCTATCCCAAGATAACATTCCATGAAGCGAACATAGTCTCCCAATTCCCAAAGGGGATATATGATGTTGTTGTCTCAAGTGAAGTCATTGAGCATCTTCCCAGAGAGAATCAGACAGAGCATATCAAACATATCGTAGACGTGCTTCCCAGGGGTGGAGTGCTCATCCTCACGACGCCCAATAAGGCCCAGCTTGAAGCGATCGTTAAAAAACTTCCGGATACCTCCCACATGCAACCTATTGAGAATTGGCTGGGTAAAGAGGAGCTTACAAAAATGGTAGAGCCATATTTTTCCATTGAACACTTCGGCTCTGCGAGATTCTACCCCGTTTTTTTGTTTTCAAGTATTTTCCTTCGGGCGCCGTACCATGTACTCTACGACTACCTCGGGATGTATCAATTACTTGATAAAGTGCTTGAGGCTACGGATTGGGGCACGTACTTTGCGCTCGTGGGGAGAAAGAAATGAGTTACCCTCCTTGTTCCTCTGAAGCGTGCAGGTTCTTTTGAATCTCGTGTTCCCGCCCGATCTTCGTAAAGAAGTAGAACAAAAGAATGTTCGCTACGACATTGCCGACGATGCGACCGGTCACGATTCCCCATATGCCTAAAAGTGGTACGAGCGGGAGGTAGAGCCCTATCTTTATCACTGCCTTTGCGACATTCACGATATATAATTCTTTCTTGCGCATCTCTACAACAAGCGCCGTATTGATCAGAACGAACGGAGCCATCGCAATCAGTACGCTCAGTGCTTGGAAGTAGATGACGGAATCCATGTATTGGGGAAAAAAGATGCGATAAGGGAAAGGGGCGAGGAGAGCAAGGCCTGTTGCTATAGGAAGAGTTACGGCGAAACTCTTAAAGAACTTTTTTTTCAGGTTTGCATACGTTTGCTTCGTATTACTTTCACTCACTTTGGGCAACACCAGCGCGCCCATGGGATTGAATGCGATAATCCTTTGCAGTGGCTGGGCGGCAAAGGCATAGATTGCCAGTTGCGCAGGTCCAAGAAACTTCCATAAGATGATCTTGTCGGCGTATTCAGCGAGCGTCCAGATGGCTATGATGCCCGTGAGACTTTTTCCAAGATGGATGCCTTCCGCATCTTCTTCTCTATTTTGCACTTGCTGGAGCGTTCGCCATAAGAAGAAACCGTTCAGGACCGTATAGGAAGAAAAAAATACGAATAATATGACAGCGATGTTATCGGTAAAGTATAGGGTCGGTATGATGCAGAGCGCGGCAAGAAAGGCGACGGCTATTTCGTACTTGATTTTTACGTCAAAACGTTTTTTCCCGTTCCAGTAAGCCTCGAACATCGGGAACACGGTATAGAAAGGAAGAAACGCTCCCCCTATTCCAATGGCAATCCCCAGGAGGCTCTGTTCCTTGTATATATACCAGGCAGCTATGGCGAACATCCCGAGAGATCCCAAGAGGGACCACTTCAGTTTTGTCTTGAGTATCAAGGCTAGACTTCCTTCTTTTTTCTTTGCTATACTCCTTACGAGCGCGGTGTTCAGCCCTGGGAGGGAGAATATCCCAAAAAGCACCATGATCGTGAGGATGTATTCGTATGCTCCGTACGTGGCGGGAGGAAGCCAGTTGGCAAAAAAGAACATCACTAGAGCGAGGATGGAAAGGAGGCCTGCTTTCCCAAGCAGGAGCAATAACCCTCCATGCATCACGTATACCATGTCGGTTTGAGTGTATTTTTCCGACCACCTAAGAAGCGCAATCCATTTTCGCCGTACCATATTCATGAACCTCATTATATACGTAAACCAAGAGAACGCGAAGGGTTGATTCTATGCGAGAATTGCTGGAAAACTATATCGCCAGGCCAGTCTATAAGGGCATTAAAAAGGTGTTCGGCGGATACATGGTCAAACGGGCGGTGCAGCGAAATCTGACCAGCGGAATACCTTGCAAGATTGTCATAGGGGCATCAGGAGTCTCTCAGCAAGGATGGATTCCCACGGAAGAAAGTGAATCATTGAACATATTAAAGCCCGGCGACTGGAAGAAATATTTTCATGATGGCCAGGTTGATGCCATGCTCGCAGAGCATGTGTGGGAGCATTTGACCAGAGAGCAGGGTAGCCGTGCGGCAGCGATGTGTTTTCAGTATTTGAAACTCGGAGGGTATATACGGGTGGCGGTTCCCGACGGCTTGCATCCGGATCCTGGCTATATCGAACAGGTCAAGGTAGGCGGACTGGACAACCAGCGATTCGCCGCCTCTACCGGTTCTGAGGACGCCGGCCACAAGATCCTCTATACCTATAAGACTCTTGCCGAGGTTTTCCAATCGGCAGGATTTAGAGTTGATCTGCTTGAGTATTTTGATGAGCAGGGAAAATTCCACTCCAAGGAGTGGCATCCTGCTGACGGCATGGTACACCGTTCCAAAAGATTTGATGGCAGGAACAGGGCAAGAACACTCAACTACACGTCCATTATTCTGGACGCGTGGAAAGACGCCGTATGACCCTTGGAGAAAAGAAGCGTTACTATCTCCAGCTGTTCGATAAGGCCTCCGCAGTAGCACAGGATTGGGAGAAGCGATACGGGGGATCGGGGTTTTTGTGTAGGATCTACAGGATGATCCATATGCCAAGACTCCTGACGTATCTCTTGAGCCGTCTCGGCCGCGCATCTCAAGATGTCCGAACAGAAACTTTCTGGGGGTACCCTATGCTCTTGCCTGGCCCCGGATCTGACGCATTCCGTCTTTCTACGTTTGGAACCCTTGGGTACAAGAATGAAGACAAGCTAGTGCGTTTTCTTATTACCAGCATCCAGCCTTCAGATGTGTTCTATGACATTGGAGCGAGCTATGGATTCTATACATACCTTGCCTCAGAGTTTATTACCGAAGGCGAGATCCATGCGTTTGAACCGCTTCCTCGGGCATTCCACTTTTTGCGATACAATACTCGTGGCAATGCCCGATGCATTCTTAATAACTGCGTTCTTTCAGATCGGGACGGACTTGCTACGTTCTACCAGGGATATCCGTCTACGGTAAGCAGTACGATGCTTGAGAAAGTCGCTGAAACGAATGTATGGAACGCATACCAGAAAACAGAAGTAGCCTCTACGACCCTAGATTCTTACGTTGAGCATCATAGGAAGCCAACACTTTTGAAGATAGATACGGAAGGGGCAGAGGAGTTAATCATCAAAGGAGGTCGCAACTTTTTCTCCAAGAACAACCCCACCGTTGTCATGGAAGTGCTGGGAGGCGAGAAAGGGGAGAAATTCTCCTTGCCGGCAATCCAGGAGCTTCTGGAGTTAGGGTATAAAGCGCATACGATAGCTGAAGACGGCTCTCTCGAGGAAAAAAGTCGTGAGGATATCGTATCCTCGCGCACGGATACTTTTGACAACCTTGTGTTCTGTAGGTAATCCCTGCGTTTTCGCAAGAATTCAGATGCCTAGGATATCAGTCATTGATTTATAGCGATTTGCCCAGGAATTCTCTTTGGCAAATGCAAAGAATTCTGGACGATTTTTCCCTTGCTGGCAGGCTTTCTGGAGAGCTGCGATGAATTCTTCTTGATTTTTCGCAAAGTATGCAGGAGGATTCATACTCTCCAATTCAGGCATCCTTGAGCTTACGACAGGCAGGCCAGATGCCAGGTATTGGAACAGCTTCATGGAAGACATCGCTTTCGTCAACGTATTCTGCTTGAAAGGAATAATGCCAACATCAGCATGTTTCATGTATGCCGGGATGTCCTCATATTTCTTCGGTCCCAGCAAGAAAATATTGCTTCTTTTCGTCATTTCATCAAGCGATATGGTCGCGGGGCCGACGAATATGAAATTGTAGGAAGGCAGCGCTTGCGCCATCTTTAAAATCAGGTTGATATCCACCCTGTCTATCCATTGAAAGAGCGAGCCTACGTACAGGATGCGGGGCGACGGGATGTTCTTATACTCTTCCGGGAGAGGAAACTCTCCTTCAAAATGCTCCAGATCTACTGCGTTAGGAAGGTACCAGAAGTTTTTTCGGTTTGAAACGTTGTACTTCATGAGTTCTTTGCTCGTCACGAAAACAGCGTCTGCTTTCTTGATGAGTTCTTTCTGAAGATCAAGAAGGCTCTTTTTCGCCGGAGTAAGGCCGTCAAAATCATCTACTATTCGCAGGACAAACTTTTTGTACTTCACGACTTCAGTGAGGTAGGAAAGGGACATGTTGTCCATGAAAAGGATATCAACGTCTGCAAATCCATGAGATTCAAGTACCTTTTTTACAGAGGGGATCGCAAAACGCAAGTGCTGTTTTCCTACCCAGGAGCTGTTAAAGGGAGGGATTCTTATATAAGGGAAAAGAGTGAAAGGCGTATAGGAAAGAACCCCGTTCGTTTCGTGAACACCTTTCAGGAGGTTTTTCAGTTGCGTGCCTCCGTGTTCCCTGAAGAGATGAGGGATGGACGTGGGGTGGTTGATCCAGAAGATTTTATGGCCATTTTTCGCAAGGAGTTCAATGTAGTGATGGTTGCCTGCTTTGAGGAATTGGCTGTCCCATGGATGGACCGCTGCAACAAGGATTTTTTTGGGAGAATTCATTGATGAACCTGAGCCTAAAAAGCTATAGCTACACTATAGCATGTAGCATCTCAAATTATGAGATGCAAGGCGCCCTTCTGCGGCACGGTTTTCTCGGGTTGATATTTCGGGGATTTTCATGTATAATAAGGTTCAGAAAATCTCCCAAGAAACTGCTTTTCTGCCATGAATTCTGAACCATTCATATCCGTCGTCCTGCCTACCTACAACGGCCAAGCATACGTTGCAAAGGCGATTGAAAGCGTGATGCGCCAGACATACCGCAATTTTGAGTTGGTTGTCGTTGACGACGGTTCAAGCGACGAAACACCAGAAATTCTTAGGGGGCTTTCCCGCAGGTACGGGAAGATAGTCATCATCACGCACGAGAAGAACACAGGGTTCGTGAAAACGCTCAACGATGGAGTAGGAAGAGCGCAGGGCGATTACGTCGCAAGGATCGATGATGACGACGTGTGGTGCGATGAGCGGAAACTTGAGAAACAGGCGACCTTTCTCCAAGAGCACGGAGATTACGGTTTGGTCGGAGGGGGGATCATCCATGTTCAAGAGCAGGGGAAAGAAATAGGCAGGTATCTCTTTCCTGAGCGCGATGAGGATATCAGAAACACGCTTCTTACTGACAATGCGTTCGCGCACAGCGCGGTGGTGTTTCGGAAAGACCTTTGGGAGAAGGTCGGGGGATATAAGGAAGAATTCCATTTTTTTGCAGATTGGGCCTTATGGCTAGCCTTAGGAAGCATCTCAAAGCTGTACAATTTTCCTGAATATTTCACGCTCTACCTGGAAAAAGAGCAGGGCGGGGACTATGGGAGGCGCAACACGGAAATCAGAAGGAAAATACGGGCGAATCTTCAGTTAGCGCTGAGGTACCGAAGGCAGTATCCGGGATTCTGGAAAGCGTTGCTTCTTTCTTTCGCGAAGTACGCATATTCGTATATGCCTTTTCGTCATCGTGTCAGGTCCGCGCTTAACCGTTTAAGAATCTTCTTCCTTGGTTCTCCTGGGTATACATTTGTTCACACACACAAGGGGCAAGAACACAATAAACCAATGTGCGTCATGGGGGCAGGATATGTGGGTTTGGTCACTAGTGTCTGTTTTGCGGAACTCGGGAACCAGGTTATCTGCATGGATCGCGACAAGGATAAGATTGAGGCTCTTAGCCGCGGCATCCCTCCTTTCTACGAACCCGGACTGGAGGAGCTGCTTTACAAAAATCTTTCAGCAGGAAGGATCCGGTTTACAGCCGACGCAAAAGAAGGGGTCCAGGCATGCGATATCATTTTCATCTGCGTGGGCACCCCTCAGCTTCATGACGGGAAAGCAGACCTTTCGCAGGTTGAGGATGCCTCGCGCGCAATAGGGCAGTACGCTGCTTCTGACAAGATTGTCGTTGAGAAAAGTACGGTGCCCGTGAATACTGGGATACGGGTCCGCGAGCTTTTAGAGCAGAGCAGGACCGATGAGAGCATTCATTTCTCTGTTGTCTCAAACCCCGAATTCTTGAGACAGGGAGCTGCAATTAATGATTTTTTCCATCCAGACCGCGTGGTGCTGGGTTTTGAAGCGGGGGAATCGCAAAAAGACCGCGTCCTTTCCCTGTATGAAGCAATTGACGCGCCGAAGATAGCTACTGACATTGCGTCAGCTGAACTTATCAAGCACGCTTCCAACACGTTTTTGGCGTTAAAGATATCGTTCATCAATCTCATCTCCAGACTATGCGAAGAGACGCAAGCGGATGTGAAAGAGGTTGCATGGGGCATAGGTTTAGATAAACGAATCGGATATTCGTTTCTGGAGGCAGGGATAGGATATGGAGGAAGCTGTTTCCCTAAAGACATCAGGGCTTTCCAGAAGATCCTTGAAGAGAAAGGAATCCATTCTGCTCTCCTGCAGGCGATTGAAGATATCAATGCAAGCCAGAAAGAGCTCTTCGCAGAGCGCATCAAGGCTTCTCTCGGGGAAGTCCGGGGGAAAACGATTGCCGTGCTGGGACTTTCTTTCAAGCCGAACACCGACGACATGCGGGAAGCGCCGTCCATCTCTATCCTTGGAAAACTCCAGCAAGGAGGGGCAGGTCGCATCAAGGCATACGACCCTCAGGCAATGAACAATGCGAAGCGTATCTTCATGGATGGCATAGAATACTCTCAAACCCCGTATGAAGCCGCAAAGGATGCCGACGCCCTCGTTATTCTCACGGAATGGAACGAGTTCAAGGATTTGGATCTTGAAAAGATCCGCGCTCTTTTGAGGCGACCTGTCGTGATTGACGGAAGAAACATATTTGACCCTTCTCGGATGCGAGAGCTAGGCTTTACCTATATAGGCATAGGTCGTGCACAGTGAAAAACACACGAAAATCCCATGGATAAAAAACCTAGAATCCTCATTACTGGTTCGAGCGGCATGATCGGCACGCGCCTTTTTGAGACGCTGCTGAGCAAGGGGTACGACGCGGTCGGGTTCGACAGGAAAAAGAATCGTTGGGCGTCTGCCTTAGATCGCTTGACTATCCACGGCGATTTGCTGAAGAAGCAGGACCTCAAGAAGATTCCATCAAAGATCGATCTTATCATCCATCTTGCGGCGAATGCCAGGGTATATAACTTGGTCGTAAAGCCCGACCTTGCTTTAGAGAATATGATGACGATGTACAATGTTCTTGAGTTTGCCCGAACAAAAAAGATACAGAACATCATTTTTTCAGGGAGCAGGGAAGTCTATAGCAACAAGGGCAGGGCGTCTTCAAAAGAACACGAGGTAGATATCACTATGTGCGAGAGTCCGTATGCAGCCAGCAAGATCAGCAATGAGGCGCTTCTCTATGCGTTTTCTAAATGTTACGGCATTTCCTATATCGTACTCCGGCTTTCTAATGTGTACGGCATGTATGACGACAGCGACCGCTTCTTCCCCTTAATGATCAAGAAGATGCGAGCGCACAAGGATGTGTACGTCTACGGAAAGGAAAAATTGCTGGACTTCACGTATATCGATGACTGCGTGGCAGCTCTCATGCAGGGAATAAAGAAATTCTCTATAGCGAAAAATAATACGTTCAACATAGCCTCTGGGAAAGGAGATCTTCTGATCAAGGTGGCAGGTCTATTGAAGAAACGCCTGCGAAGCAGGAGCAGGATCGCCATAAGGCCCGCACGGAAGGGAGAAGTTGTTCAATATGTGGCAGATATCGCAAAAGCGCGAAAGCTTTTGAGGTACCATCCGTCTGTTTCTCTAGAGGACGGCCTTGATCGGACGATCCAATGGTATGCCCATAAACAACAGAGGGCATAGCAATGGATACTAAGAGAATAAAAATATGCCAGGTGGTGTCGGCAGATATCTCTTTGAAATTCCTCTTGCTGGAGTACATGAAGTATTTACAGCAGGGAGGGTTTGAAGTGCAGGCGGTTTCTTCGCAAGGAAAGTGGGTTGCAGAAATTGAGAAACAGGGGATCCCCGTGCATACGGTTGAGATCACGAGGAAGCTATTCACACCGATCGCAGATCTGATCGCTCTTGTGCGACTTATCGCGTTTTTTCGCAGAGAGCGGTTTGATATCGTGCACACTCATACTCCCAAGGCAAGCTTCTTGGGGCAGATCGCTGCGTTCTTTGTAGGAGTCCCTGTCCGCGTCACCACAATCCACGGCCTCTATTTCCAAGAAGACTCTTCGTTGCGAAAGAAGATAATCTTCATGCCTATTGAGTGGATAATCGCACGGATCGTCCATCTGGCCTTTTCCGTAAACAGGGAAGATATTGCGTCGCTTTTGAAGAAGAAGATGTACTCGCCTCACAGAGTTTTGTATTTAGGGGGAGGCATTAACGTTGATCATTTCAACCCGAGCCGATTCTCCAAAGAGTTCATTCTGCGCAAGAGACAAGAGATTGGCATTTCTCCTAACGCTCTTATAGTCGGGATCGTCGCCCGTCTCGTAAAGGAAAAGGGATTCCTTCCACTCTTTGCCGCATTTGCTGAAGTCAGGGAACGCTTTCCTAATGCTGTACTGCTCGTGGTAGGCCCGTACGAGCCAGAAAAGCAGGATGCGCTGGATGTGGATGTTGTGCAAGAGTACGGGATACAAGACCACGTATTATTTTTAGGGGAACGCGTAGACGTCGTGGAATTGTATGCGGTAATGGACGTGTTCGTTCTTCCTTCCTATAGGGAAGGGCTGGGGCTTTCCGTGCTGGAGGCTTCTGCGATGAAGCGCCCGGTCGTCGCTTCAGACATCAGAGGGTGCAGGGAGGGAGTGGAGCACGGCAGGACAGGGCTTCTCGTGCCCTCTGCCAATTCCGCAAAGTTAGCTGAAGCGTTAATCTACATTCTTTCCCATGCGGAAGAGGGTGGGGCGATGGGGGAGGCCGGAAGGAAAAAGGTGGAGAGAGAGTTTAACGAAAAAACAATGTTTGCTAAAATGAAGCAAGAATATGAACGACTCATTGCAGAAGGTTCTCAAGCGGCAATTTGATTTTTGGGTAGCCCTTATCGTACTGATCGTACTGGCAGTTCCTTTTTTGGTCGTAGCGATTCTTATCAAGCTTGATTCCAAGGGATCAGTGTTTTTTCTGCAAGAGAGGGTGGGGAAAGACGGAGCCATATTCAAGATGCGGAAGTTCCGTACTATGATAGAAGATGCGGTGCATCTAGGGAGAGGGATTGAAGTAGAGAAAGACGATTTTCGTATCACTCGAATAGGCAATGTGCTTCGCAGGCTGGGAATCGACGAGCTTCCCCAGCTCTTCCATGTACTCAAAGGAGAAATGTCGCTTGTGGGGCCGCGACCCGCGCTTCCTCACCAGGTCGTCCAGTATTCTGCGCAGGAGCGGAAACGTCTTTCCGTCAAACCAGGGATTGCAAATATGGCGATGCTCAAAGGCTGGAATACTCTCTCATGGAAAGAACGCATTCAATGGGATATATGGTATATTGAACATTGGAATCTCCTGCTTGATATGAAGATTCTTCTCTATACTTTTTTCATTGTATTGTCGGGGAAGGGCCAGTACGGGCCAGAGGGAGTCGTAAAAGATTACTAATATGGCGAACGATCGTTTCAAGGATTGGAAATATCCCGTGATCAAAGAAGGGAAACTGACCATATACAACTGGTTAGTTCAGCATGTGAAGAATTTAAAGCTCGGAAAAAAAACAGATATTGGAGCCTTTACCTATATCAATGCAAAGAACGGAGTGGTGATTGAGGACGAGGTTCAGATCGGTTCCCATTGCTCCATTTATTCTGTGTCTACGATTGATGACAAGCAGGGAAAGGTGGTGCTGAAGAAGAATTGCAGGATTGGCTCTCATTCGGTGGTGATGCCAGGAGTCACCATAGGAGAGAATGCGATTGTGGGAGCATTCAGTTTCGTGAAGGCCGATATTCCCGCAAATTCCCTCGCGGTAGGGATTCCTGCCAAAGTAGTTAGACAGCGAACGTCATGATTCCTCTCTCGCGACCTGATATCGGACCAGCAGAAAAGAAGGCTGTACGCCAAGTCTTGGAAAGCCCGTTTTTGAGCCTCGGTCCCAAGCTCAAGGAGTTTGAAGAAAAGTTCGCTTCTTTTGCTTCCCGCAAGTATGCAGTCGGGGTCAATTCCGGCACTTCAGGACTGCACCTTATCATCAGAGCTCTCCGGATCGGCAAAGGAGATGAAGTGATTACCACACCCTTTTCTTTCATAGCTTCTGCCAACTGCATGCTGTATGAAGGAGCAAAGCCCGTGTTTGTGGATATTGATGAAACGACATTAAATATTGATGTGAGCAAGATCGAGAGGAAGATAACCAAAAAGACCAAGGCGATTCTCGCAGTAGATGTGTTTGGGTATCCGGCAAACTGGAAGGACCTTGTTTCCCTAGCTAAAGCAAAGAAGCTCAAGCTCATTGAAGATTCTGCAGAAGCAGTCGGGAGCACATATCAGGGAAAGCCCTGCGGGAGTTTTGGGGATGCTGCTATCTATTCGTTCTATCCGAACAAACAGATGACTACAGGGGAAGGAGGCGTCGTACTTACCAATGACAGGCATATTGCAGAGCTGGTTGACAGCATGAGGAACCAGGGAAGGAGGGTGCAAGGAGGGGCATGGCTAGAGCATGTAAGGCTCGGATATAACTACCGGTTGCCAGAGATTGAATGCGCCTTGGGAATCGCCCAGTTAAAGCGTTTGCCAGAGATCTTAAAGAAGAGATCTGCGGCTGCCGCTCTCTACACGAAGAAATTACAGCATGTTCCAGGCATAGAGCCGGTACCGTCGTTCGCACAAAGAATGGAGAAATCTTGGTTCGTGTATGTAGGCCTCTTGTCTAAAGAGTACACAAGGAAACAACGCGACAAGCTCATCCTGCTCATGGCAAGGCAGGGGATCCAATGCAGCTCATATTTCCAGACCATCCACTTGCAGCCTTTCTATAGAGAGATGTTCGGATACAAGCCAGGATCCTTCCCTGTGGCAGAATCCGTGAGCGAAAGGACCATCGCGCTCCCGTTCTTCACGAATATTACAGAACAGCAGATTGAGAGGGTAGTTAGAGGCCTGCGCGCGTCTCTTCAAAAAGTTTCTTAACACCTGGATTATACGTAGTATGCCAACTGGACAAAAGCCGGTATTTTTTCTATGATATGGCCGATATGAGATATCTCTTTGGACAGACTTCCTTGACGCGAACCTTGTTTTTTATAGCGGGAGACATCCTTTTGATAAGCTGCGCGATATTCCTGGCGTTTTTTCTGCGTTTTGAAGGCCAGATCCCGGAGCTCTATCGGAACGGGACGCTTCAGGCGACCATTCTTCTCGCGTTGGCGTGCTCCATTCCGCTGCTTTTTAAGTTCAATCTCTTCGCTCTTTCCTGGCGCCACGTGAGCACGAGAGACGTTCTTTTGCTGTGGCGCGCCCTTACCATAGGATTTCTGCTTTTTGGATCGTTGGTCATCTTGTTGAAAGGATTATCCGTGTTTGCTCAATTCCCCAGATCGGTGCTGGTAACATCCTATCTCTTTTCATTTCTTTTTATTGGAATCCTACGATTAGGAAAACGAATTTTTCTTCAGATGTCCATTAAAGGAGATGCTTCTCAAAAAACTTCTGTTATCGTTGTGGGAGCAGGGGATGCTGCAGAACAGCTGGTCCGCAGCATGATCCAGCAGAAGAGCTCGTACCTCCCTCTTTGTTTTGTTGACGATAGCTTGCAAAAGCAAGGAATGAGAATCCACGGAGTGAGAGTCGCAGGAACAATAGCGGATATCCCTGGGCTCGTGGCAGAGTTCAAGCCGAGCCAGCTCATCATTGCCATGCCTTCTGCCCCTTCTTCTGCAGTAAAGCGGGCTGTGGAGCTCGGGAGAGAGGCAGGATTGAAGAGCATCAAAGTGCTTCCTTCTTTGGGAGAGATTCTTGATGGGAAGGTTTCATTGGCGCAGGTGCGGGACGTGCAAGTGCAAGATCTTTTAGGGAGGGAGCTTGTTTCTCTTGATACGGAAGCCCTCTCTCATTTCCTGAAGGATAAGGTTGTCCTCGTCACGGGAGCCGCAGGCTCTATCGGTTCTGAGCTTTGCCGCCAGGTGGCGACTTTCGCCCCTTCTGCTATTGTTCTCTTTGATCAGGATGAGAGCGGCGTATTCATGTTCGCTCACGAGCTCAATAACCGATTTCCCAAGCTCCAGGTGCATTTGTACGTAGGTGACATTACCGACAAAGAGAAAGTGCGGGAGGTCTTTGCTGCCGTACAGCCCCACATCGTCTTTCACGCAGCAGCCTACAAGCATGTGTCGCTTATGGAGCAGGATCCTTTGGAAGCCGTAAGGACGAACATATTCGGCACGAAGGCGGTGAGCGAAGCTGCCTTGGAATCAAAGACCGAGTGTTTTGTGTATGTTTCCACGGACAAGGCGGTAAACCCGAGTTCGGTCATGGGAGCCACCAAGCGCGCGGGAGAAATGATTTGCCAGGCAGCAAACGAAAAAGGGCAGACCAGGTTTGTCTCGGTGCGTTTTGGCAATGTTTTAGACAGCAGAGGGAATGTCATTGCGCTGTTTAGGGAACAGATCAAGAGGGGAGGTCCCGTGACCGTCACGCATCCTGACGTGAAGCGATATTTCATGACGAACCCCGAAGCGTGCCTGCTCGTGATGCAGGCTTCTACCATGGGAAAAGGAGGGGAAGTATTCGTTCTTGATATGGGAAGCCTGGTGAAAGTCGTGGATTTGGCCAAGGAGATGATCCGGCTTTCCGGGCTTGAACCGGACAAAGATATTCCTATCGTGTTCACCGGATTGAAGCCCGGCGAG
Organism: bacterium; assembly: GCA_030647175.1. Classification (GTDB taxonomy): domain Bacteria; phylum Patescibacteriota; class Minisyncoccia; order Minisyncoccales; family UBA10102; genus JAUSJU01. The sequence goes on from JAUSJU010000027.1 coordinate 17,843, forward strand.
AAACTTTTTGAAGAACTGCTTACTGTAGAAGAGAGGGAGGGCGCGACAACGCATACCAAGATATTTTCCGCCAAGCTTTCTTTCCCTGAGCCAGAGCTTCTTGAGAAATCTTTGAGGCGGCTTTCTGAAACGCGCGACAAGAAATCCGTACGCGAGGCGTTGCAGGGGCTCGTCTCTTCGTACCATCCTTTAGCGTGACACGTCGGCTCATTGTTGTGGTACTATCGTTCACAGCTGTGATAGAATGGTAAACGATGAGAAAGCATACCGTACTGCTCATAGCCGTTATTGCGATACTAGGCTTTGCTTCACAGGCAGAAGCTTTTCAGGTAGGAGAAACCGTGTCGTTTATCATTGACGCCGAGTACGACATTTCATCGCGGCAAGAGCTGCAAGCCCAGCTCGCAAAGATTTCAGAGCACCTGGCGATCTATGTGGAAAAATCATGGTGGGACCAGCAGACTTTGTTCCGCCAGCAGCAGCTTCTGGGCTCCCTGAATATTCTCTCGCTTGAGTTTGAATCAAAAACATACCCGCTGCTCACCTCGGCCTACGGATCGGAGTGGAAACCCGGAGTGGACGGAGACGAACACGTCACGGCGCTGCTCCACGAGATGAAAACAGGGGTGAACGGATATTTCCGCACGGGAGACGAGTATTTAAAGCTCCAGCTTCCCGAATCGAACGAGCGGGAAATGGTGTACCTTTCTCTGGGTTCAGTAGAAGGCCCCTATGGAAAGAGCCTGCTTGCCCATGAATTCACGCACCTCATTACGTTCAACCAGAAGGAGAAGAAGTTCGGGGTATCGGAAGAAACATGGCTGAATGAGATGAGGGCAGAGTACGCTCCCACATTCCTCGGCTACAACATCCCGTACGAAGGAAGCTATCTCCAGGCGAGGGTCCAGGATTTCCTGAAATCCCCCTCAGATTCGCTGACCGAATGGAGAGGCCAGGAATCGGATTATGGCGTGGCGACGCTGTTTACGCATTACCTCGTGGACCAGTACGGGATGGGAGTCCTCATTGATTCCTTGCATTCAGAGAAGATAGGGATTGCTTCTTTGGACGAAGCTCTTTTGAAGAACGGCTTCACGGAAGACTTTGCCACAATGTTTTCCGATTGGACCCTGGCCGTCACGCTCAACGATTGTTCCTACGGGAAGAGGTATTGCTACCTTACCAAATCGCTGGAGGGCTTGAGGCTGTACCCGACAACCAATTTTCTTCCTTTGGCCGGAGAAAGCATGCTTTCTTTGAGCAATGTGACCAAGAGCTGGTCGGGGAATTGGTACCGATTCATCGGAGGGCAGGGCAGCCTTACGCTTGAGTTTTCCAGTCTCAAGGGACTGAATTTCAAAGTCCCGTACCTTATCCAGAATTCAGACCGCACTCTTTCCCTGCAGAGCCTTTCGCTCTCGGCGTCTCAAACAGGAAAGATCATGGTGCCTGAATTTGGAACGCAGCATACCGCTCTCATCTTAGTCCCTTCGTTGCAGTCCAGGCTCTCAGGATTCAACGGCATTGAGCCGGCATTCACGTATTCCATCAAAGTTTCCATAAAGGAAGAGGTTCCGAAGAATACGGAAGAGCTCATGGCAACCCTTCTTTCTCAGATCGCGCAGCTTCAGGCTGAAGTTGCAAGGCTTCGGACGCAACTCAAGGACCCTTCTTCTGTCAGTAGGACATGCTCTATTTCAGAGAGCATTTCCATGGGTTCAAAGGGGCCTCAAGTGCAATGCCTGCAGGAGATATTAAAAAAAGAAGGCTCTGGAATATACCCTGAAGGCTTGGTGACAGGATATTTCGGCAGCCTTACGCGACAGGCGGTCGTTCGTTTCCAGGAAAAGTATAGTTCTGAGATATTATTTCCTTTAGGCCTTTCGCAGGGCACAGGATTCGTAGGATTTTCTACTCGGTCAAAACTTAACCAGTTTGCTGGGTATTGACAAGATTTTTTGCGAGGCAGACAATGATATAATTGCTTTCAATCTGCAAGAGCGCCAGGGTTTTTTCGTTGACAGGCACTCAAAACATTTTTTAATCTTCTATTTTATTGTTTATTTCTAATTAATATTTTTCATACCATGCATGCTTCTACATACGCTCAGCGTTTCTCAGAGGTTGTTTTCAAGTTCTTCGTTTCCATCACGGCTGTAGCGGTCGTTTTTTTGTCTTCTGGAAGCGGGTTATTCATTCCTCAATCAGCGCAGGCTATTACAGTTTCTGGCACGTTTCCCGCAACCGGATCCACTAGTATCCCCATCAGCTCGTTTGTGACCGTTAATTTCAGCGCGAACATCAATCCTGCAACAGCGGTTCCCGCAAACGTCACGTTCGTGAAGACGTCAGACAGCTCGGCGGTACCTTTCAGCATCCAGACGTTCCCGAACGGTTTTAATGTCGTGCCGTCTGCTCCTCCCGCGTATACTGCGTCTTCGCGCTGGTCAAAACTATTCACCACCACGAGCGGCTTTTACCAGATCCCGGGATCCGGAGCCATTTCCGTGCAGGCCGCTGTCGGAGGATACACGTCTCCTGCCATACGAGATATCGTATACTTCCAGCACGGGGATTTTCCTATGGAAGTGGGGATTGTGACGAACGACGTAAAGACCGCGGGCACCTTTAAGGTGAACGACTTCGCGCTGTTCGGGGGCCAGCAGCTCATAAAGTTTATGACGCCCATTGCGAAAGGGCTGGTCACGTCTGCGGTTACAGCAAGCACCGGGGATTTGATCGTGGTCAATGTTACGGAAAACCCCACGGATACCCGCTACAACTGGCACATGGTGACGACAGGGGAGAAAGTGAATAACTCGCTATTTCGATTGGACGGAGCTTTATCAGCTCCCACGTTCGTTTCAGGATCAAGCTTTGGCACTGTCACCCCGACCGACACGTCTGCGATCAACGGATCGAGCCAGGTTGTGGGATCTGGCGGGGGAGGAATTAACCTTGCGCAGGGCGATATGCTGTTTGCAAAGGTGACTGCCGGCGCAGACAACCTGAACAGCTATGCGTGGCATATCGTGACCATAGCAGAGAACTTTTCTTCAGATGTGGCTCCCAGTGCACTGCGTTTAGATGGGGCGGGAGCAGCTCCCACATTCGCCGTATCTTCCAGGATTTCTTCACTTACTCCTGCAGCCCAGGGGGCGGCATCTGCTTCTTCGCCAACCTTTAGC
>JAUSJU010000031.1 GCA_030647175.1 bacterium
CCTCTGTTTCGTCGTATCCCATGACCCCTATCTCATAGGAAGCTGAGATGAGGTCCCGCAGGATGCGTTTTCTCTGAACGATCCTCGCATAGGTGAGCACATGGGAAGCCGTGGGAACGGTATTGATGAGTTCAGTAAGGTAGGTCTGTCCTCCGATCGCTTCCAGCCTCCCTTTTTCTTTGAGGCGCGAGGAAACAGAAAGGACGTCCACAGGGTCTCCTTTCTCAAATAACTCCTCCATAGACTGGTAGATCGCCTGGTGCGAGTCTTTGTAGAAATCCTGGCCGTTTAAAAAGTCAGCAACCTTGGTGATCGCGTCTTTGTCTAACATCAAGCTTCCCAAGAGGGACATTTCCGCCTCAATGTTTTGGGGAGGGAGGCGGCCCATGGATTTCTCAAGAGTGGTTCCGTTGGCCATATGATGGCTCAATTGTATCTTGCTCGTTTGGGATTGGCAAGGCACAATTGTGTGGTATGATGGTTCTCGTATGAAGGGATTCGGAAAAACAATAGGTCTCATTTTCTTCGCAGGCATACTCCTCGCAACCTTTGGAACAGGATTTTTCTTTGGAAAGACCCAGGCAGTCCAGATTCCTGTAGAAGGGCTCACCAATCTTGAAACAGCAAAGCCTACTGACGTGAACTTCACCTTGTTCTGGGATGCATGGAGAAAGATCCAGGAGAAATCCGCGCAGTCGGGGAACCTCAATTCCCAGACTATGGTGTACGGGGCTATCGAGGGCATGGTGAACTCGCTGAAAGATCCCTACACGGTGTTTTTCAATCCGGAAGACACCAAGAAGTTTTTAGAAGACGTCAAAGGATCGTTTGAAGGAGTGGGAATGGAAATAGGGATCAAGGAAGACCAGCTCCAGGTCGTGTCTCCCATTGAAGGGACTCCTGCCCAAAAAGCAGGATTGCGCTCGGGAGACTTCATCTTGCAGATAGACGAAACTTCAAGCTCGGGGCTAGCGCTTGAGGAAGCGGTTTCCAAGATCAGAGGCCCTAAGGGAACTACGGTAAAGCTTTCTATCTATAGGAAGGGGTGGGACAAGGCAAAAGACTTTAGCATCCAGAGAGAAGTGATCCAGGTCCCTTCGTTGAAATGGGAGATGAAGGAGCAGCAGATCGCATACCTCCACATCTACCAGTTCTCAGAGAAGGCAGGGCAGGACTTCGGGAAAGCTGTTAATGAAATGCAGCGGGCAGGAGCGCAGAAAATGGTTCTTGATCTTCGAGGAAACCCCGGAGGGTACCTTGAGGTCGCCCAAGACATTGCCGGCTGGTTCTTAAAGAGAGGGCAGGTCGTGGTCATTGAAGACTTCGTCGCCGCAAACAAGAAGGAAGAGTACAAAGCGCAGGGGAACGAAGATCTCGTTGCAATGCCCGTGGTCATCCTCATTGACGAGGGTTCAGCTTCAGCATCTGAGATTCTTGCGGGAGCATTGAAGGATAATCGAGGAATCAAGCTCGTGGGAAAGAAGTCCTTCGGAAAGGGATCGGTCCAAGAGTTGGAAAGTCTGAAAGACGGATCTTCTCTGAAGATCACCGTGGCGAACTGGCTCACTCCTTCAGGGACGCTTCTCAGCAAGAAGGGATTAGACCCTGATATTCTTGTGGAGATAACCGAAGAGGACCGCGAAGCAGGAAAAGACCCTCAGCTGGAAAAGGCGATTGAAATTCTCAAGCAGATGTAATATATTGGGATATCCATATGAAAGTCATCTTACTGAAAGACATTCCCAAGCTCGGCAAAAAGCATGAGGTGAAAGAAGTCGCCGACGGCCATGTCAGAAACCTTCTTCTTCCCAAAGGACTGGTGAAAGAAGCAACCCCTGAAGCGCTGGAATGGCTAGACCTGCAAAAGAGCATGCAGGAGGCAAAGGATGAGGACGCATTAAAGCAGGCCCAGGAACTGGCTTCAAAGCTTGATGATCTTGAGGTCGTGATTTCGGTAAAGGTAGGGGACGAAGGCCAGCTGTTTGAATCAGTATCTCCCCAGAAGATTGCAGAACATCTCAAGGGCATGGGGATTGAAGTGAAGAAGTCCCAGATCCAGATTCCTTCCCCTATTAAAGAAGCAGGAGAGTTTGAAGTGAGCGTGAAGCTTGACCATAATCTTGAGGCTCAGCTCCATATCCTCGTGCAGGAGCAGAAAGACCTATGACGCGGTATATATTCGTAGCCGGAGGCGTGATGTCCAGCGTGGGAAAGGGGATCACGGTAGCTTCTATAGGGAAGATCTTGCAGAGCAAAGGCTTCAGAGTGACTGCGGTAAAGATTGATCCCTACATTAATGTGGATGCGGGCACCATGAATCCTCTAGAGCACGGGGAAACCTTTGTGACCGATGATGGGACCGAATGCGACCAGGATATTGGAAACTATGAGAGGTTTCTTGATAAAGATTGTAGCTCCTTGAACTACATGACGACGGGCAAAGTGTACCTTTCGGTCATCACGAGAGAGCGCAACTTGGAGTATGGAGGAAAATGCGTGGAAGTAGTGCCCCATATCCCGGAAGAAGTCATCTCCCGCATCAAGAAAGCAGGGAAAGAAGAAAAAGCAGATTTTGTCCTTGTAGAAATAGGAGGGACGCTGGGGGAATATCAGAATGTGCTGTTCCTGGAAGCGGGGCGCATGATGAAGTTGGCTGAGCCAAAGAACGTTTTGTTCGTGCTGGTCACATATCTCCCCATTCCTCGTATGGTAGGAGAGATGAAGACCAAGCCCACCCAGAACGCAGCCCGCTTGCTCAATGAGGCCGGCATTCAGCCAGACATCATTGTTGCAAGATCTGAGGTTGCAGTAGACGAGCCCAGGAAGAAGAAGATATCCATGTTCTGCGGAGTAGATCCTCAAGACGTCATTTCGGCTCCTGACGTGGAGTCCATCTATGAGATCCCCATCAACTTTGAGGACGAAGGGCTGGGGAACCGCATCTTGAAGAAGTTCGGTTTGTCTCCAAGGAAAAAAGACCTCCAGGATTGGAGGAAATTGGTCAAAACTATCCATACAAAGAAACGCGAAGTCCGCATAGGGGTGGTGGGGAAGTATTTTGAGACAGGCGACTTTACCTTAATGGATTCCTATATTTCAGTGATAGAGGCTATCAAGCACGCAAGCTGGGCTGAAAAAAGAAACCCTGTCGTCACCTGGCTTTCTGCTGAAAAGTACGAGAAGAATCCATCGGCTACAAAAGAGCTGAGCTCCTTTGATGGAGTTATCGTTCCGGGAGGTTTTGGAAACAGAGGAGTGGAAGGAAAGATCAAAGCAATTGAATATTGCAGGAAGCGCAAGATCCCATACTTCGGGCTCTGTTTTGGCATGCAGTTGGCCGTCATAGAGTTTGCGCGGAACGTATGCGGGATAAAGAACGCCCATTCCACGGAGCTTTCCAGCGCAAAAAACATGGAGCCTGTGATTGATGTCATGGAAGAGCAGAAGTCGCTCTTGAAAGACAAGCGATACGGGGGAACCATGCGCTTGGGCTCCTGGGCCTGCGTCCTCAAAGAGGGGAGCTTGGCCAAGAAAGCATATGAGAAATCAGGGGAAACAAAGTCTGTGATCTACGAGAGGCACCGCCACAGATATGAAGTGAACAACAAGTACCTTCCTTTGATTGAGAAGAAAGGGCTCATTGCCTCTGGCACTCATCCTGAGGCTGATCTTGCAGAGATCATGGAACTAAAAGGGCACCCGTTCTTCTTGGGCACCCAGTTCCATCCGGAATTGAAATCACGTCCTTTGAACCCTCACCCGCTGTTCCGGGAGTTCATCCGAGCGTGTATTAAAGCACGGAGATAACCTTCACGAAGCGCTGAGTGTTGTTGAATGCAAGTTTGCGAGTTTCCTTGAAAGAGACAAGCCCTTCCTTCATGGCGTAGAGCGTGTCGTCAGATCCTTTCCTGACATTCTTGCCGGGAACCCATTTAGTTCCCCGCTGGCGAATGAGGATTTGGCCCACTTTGGCCTTTTCTCCCGCAAACAGCTTTACCCCAAGGTATTTGGGTCGCGAATCCCTTCCTAACCGTGTAGAACCTGCAGATTTCGTTGTTGACATATGAACACCCTATCAATAATGAGAGAACTTGTCAACGAAGCAAAGCGCCTGAAAAAAGCCTACCGGTCAGAGATGCTTCTTGCTTCAGGGATGCTTCTTTTGTCCTTGCTTTCCTTTGCCGGGGGATACCTTACCGCCAGAGAATAGTTAAAAGAACCTATAATCATCGAATCTCATGACCCTATTCAATAATACAGAGCAGCGGATCCCCAAGCACATCGTCTTGTTTCCAGACGGGAACAGGAGATGGGCAAAAGAGAGGGGAATAGACACGATGGAAGGCCATAGGGCAGGATACGATAATCTTGTGGATTTTTGCGAGTGGTGCAAGAAAAAGGGGGTGAGTATCGTGACCGCATTCGGATTCTCCACGGAGAACTGGAACAGGACAGAGCACGAAGTCTCCTATCTTATGCGGCTGCTGGAAGAAGGGCTTTTGAGAAACCTCCAGAAATTCCAAGATCTCAAAGTTCATGTAAGGGTGATCGGGCAAAAGGAGCGGCTTCCAAAGTCTTTGCAGCAGGCCATTGAGAAAGTGGAAGGGGAGACCAAGGGAAACTCTGAATTCTTCCTGAATCTCGCTATCAGCTACGGGGGGAGGTGGGATATCATGCAGGCTTCCCAGCGCATGATCAAGGAAGGAGTAAAGCCCGAAGAGGTCACCGAAGAGAAGTTCGCTTCGTACCTTTCCATGGCAGGGCTCCAAGACCCGGATCTTGTCATACGGGCAGGGGGAGAGAAGCGCCTTTCTAACTTTGTCTTGTGGCAGGCTGCCTACGCTGAGCTGTACTTCTGCCCCAAGTACTGGCCAGAGTTCACCGAGAAGGATCTGGAAGAAGCAATTGAGGATTTTGCTTCAAGGACTCGGAGATTCGGGCATTAACCATATGGAAATAGAGGCTCGTTTCATCAATCTCAATAGAGAAGAGATAGAAGAGAAGCTCCGTTCCCTTGGAGCGCAGAAAACCCAGGACGCCTTCTTTAAAGAATGGCTCTTTTTTCATAAGGGGGATCCTGACTGGGACGATAATCATAGAAGGATCAGAGTGAGGACCGACGGGACCACCACGTGGATGACGTATAAGGCAAACGCCACCTGGGAAGTGGACAGCACGGAAGAAGTAGAATTCAAAGTTTCTTCCGCAGAAGATGCAATCAAGCTTCTTATCGCTACGGGCATCCCATTGCAAAGGCATCAGGAGAAGAAACGGATCACCTATCAAGTAAGAGATATCATGTTTGACCTTGATTTCTGGCCCAAGATTCCTATGGTGTTGGAGATTGAAGCTCCGACAAAGGAAAGCGTGCAGGAAGGGGCTCGTCTGCTGGACCTTTCGTGGGAGGACGCTATTTTTGTTGACCAGAAGGTTCTTCATAATCAGTACTACGGGATTGATCTGAACGAGGTGAAAGAATACAGGTTTTTTTCATGACGAGATTATTCCAAACATTATCTAGAGCTGCGTTCTGGGCATTGTTCATTGCGGGTTTGTATGTGGGGATACCTCTCCTCTTTTCCAGCAAGCCGATTTCTCTTGAGCATCAGAACTTTCCAGAACTCATCCTTCCTCAGCAATTACAGCAAGAGAGCCGACAGGAAGCAGAACCGATAGTTGCTTCGTCCGTTCCTCTCCGGGCTGTACAGGAAGAGATACAGAGCTTCCTTACAAAAGGCGGAGTTCTGTTGTGGACGAACGTCAACCGTATCACCAACAACCTCCAGCCTTTAGCAGGAGATGCGGCTCTTGATAGTATTGCAGAGTCAAAGATGCACGATATGTTCGCCTTCCAATACTTCGCCCACGTCTCTCCTGCGGGAAAGGATGTGGGGGGCCTCGCAAGAGCAGCAGGATACGAGTTCGTAACCATAGGGGAGAATCTTGCCCTGGGAAACTTCAAGGACGACAAGGCATTGGTCCAGGCGTGGATGGACAGCCCGGGGCATAGGGCGAATATCTTGGGCTCTCGGTACACCAACATAGGCATTGCAGTAGGCAAGGGTTTGTATGAAGGAAGGGAAACGTGGCTGGCGGTCCAGACATTCACCTTTCCTTTGTCTGCCTGTCCTTCAAAACCCTCTCCAGAGCTTCTTTCCCAGATTGAAACGCAGAAAGCCCAACTGGAGTCTTATACCCAGGAGCTGGAAGTGAGAAAGCAGGAGATTGATACATTGCCTCAGGAAGGCTCTCAGTACAATCAGAAAGCCAAAGAATACAACGACCTTATTGCTACATACAACGAGCTCTTGGGGCAGACGCAGGCCCTTATTGCAGAGTACAACCAAGCCATAGAAGCGTTGAATGCATGCGTTAAAGGATAGTATGCATTTTCGCATAGGACACAGGGGAGCAAAGGCGTATGCCAAAGAGAATACCTTGGAAAGCTTTCGAGAAGCTCTGAAGCTTGGTGTGAACGCTCTGGAGATGGACGTCAGGAGCACAAAGGACGGCCACATGGTCATTTCCCATGACGAGGATTTACAGCGCGTGTTCAGAGCAAAGGGAAATATAAACGATCTCACGCTCTTGCAGATCAAAGCTCTCACGAAAGGATTGATGCCTACCTTGGAGGAAGCACTGCGATGTATTGAAAAGAAGGGCAAGAAGATTGAACGGGTGTTCGTTGAGTTAAAAGAGGTAGGACATGAAGCAAAGGTGCTCAACATCATCAAGAAGACAAAAATGCGCGCTGCGATTATTTCGTTCCTTGAGGAAGCTCTCCAGAACGCGAGAAAGCTGGATAAGAGGGTAGAGCTGGGATTTATCTATGTGAGGCATCCAGACCCTATCAAAACAGCACTTGGCTTGAAAGCTTCCTACTTAATGCCTTTGTATCGATTCACCCATGCAAAGAATATTGAAAAGGCTCATGAGAAGGGTTTGAAGGTTGTCGTATGGACCATCAACACCAGGAAAGAGGCGAAAGAGTATGTCGCAAAAGGAGTGGATGGCATCGCTTCAGACAAACCAGATATCTTGAAAGGATTGTAGTTGCTTGACGCAGAGAGGGGAGTATAATGAATGCAGATGTTTGAAAGGTCGGAACGCAGCAGATAATCTTTTTACAATATCGATATGGATCAAGGACAAAACAAATGCGGGTGCGTACATCATTCCATCGGAGGATTGATCGTCACTCTTTTCGGTCTCCTCTTCCTTTTAGGGAACATGGGAGTCGTGACGATGGAAATGGTGAACACCGGATGGCCTGTGCTCGTCATCATCGCAGGCTTGGCAAAGCTCATGAAGAAGAAGTGCACGTGTTGCTAGTATCTGTGCTGGAACCGCCCTTTCGGGGGCGGTTTTGATTTCCCTGGACCTTCTTGCTACCATTGGAATCAGCACTCTATATGTTTGCTGGAGGAAAGAGTGAAAAAGAAAGCGCTCGTATTCCTGGACGGAACGATACGATTCGTTCTTGGGATGGTCATATTAGCAGCGTTAATCGGGTCATGCCAAGGAGGCTGAAATGATCACGACAGCACCTTTAACTCCAGAGAAGAAGAACGAAATCTTAGCAGCTATATACAAGCGTCAGCTTGGTGACGATGAGTATCCAAGAATAGTTATTGCAACTTCGTATCATGGGGATGAAGAAGCCTATCTCATAGAGATGGCCAAGCAGTACGGCATCCCTCTCTCATAGCCAAAGATCGCCGAGACCAACTCTCTCGGCCTTTTCTTGCAGGTATTGACAAGTATATAGAAATATGCTATATTATAGCTAGCACCTTTCAGAAGACACAGAGCTTCAGAGGTTGAGGAGGATATCCAATGGTTCGGCGATTCATCGGTCAAATCGATCGGGCGGTAGATCGGTTCAGTAGGAAGTATCAGAAGACCACCTTTGCTCTCACGATCCTGTTTTTTACACCCTTCGTGGCGATGTCAATCCTTGCGATCGTGCTGGGTGGTACCAGGATCCCGGCTCAACTCGAGCAGGGTTTCGTAGATCTTGAAGACGTCGTGGGAATGGCGTCAGGAATCGGTGTCCTCGTCTGTTCCATCCTTCTGCTGTGCACGGAGAGGCCAGTACAGCGGTGGATCGCGGCGATCACGCCGTTCAGAAAGATCTAGGATTTCCCAAGAAGGGAACAATACAAAGCCGACGAGTAATCGCCGGCTTTCACTTTTCAGCATGCCTTGTGGATAACAGGGGATGGACAGGGTGCGAATCGTGGTACAATAATTGAATCTATTCGTAAAGGTCGAAGTTTCCATAAATAAGGCACATATATACTATGAAAGGATTAAACGGAATCGCATTGCTATTGGTGGTTGTCGGGGGATTGAACTGGGGCACTGTCGGGCTTATGCAGCTTGACCTCGTAGCCTCGGTGTTGGGAGCAGGATCCATGTTGACCAATCTTGTCTACGATTTGGTCGGATTGGCAGCTCTCTACGTTGGAGTGACCGTACTGCCAAAGCAGTTTTCATAAAGTAGAAAACTCCAAAGGATCGCCCCAAGGGCGATTTTTTGGTACACTGAGATCATGCAAAAAGGTGTTGATCATGTGGGCGTTACAGTCGTGTACTTCTGCCACGATGGGAAAGGGAACTTCGTGATGAACAAGCGCGGCGCGAACTGCCGTGATGAACAAGGGCGCTGGGACCAGGGCGGAGGGGGATTGGAGTTCGGAGATACGATAGACGAAACCTTGCGGAGAGAGATCAACGAAGAATACTGCACTGACGTGCTTGAATACGAGTTCCTGGGTTTCCGGGATATCCATCGGGAACTGGAGAACGGAACAAAGACCCATTGGATCGCATTGGATTTCAAAGTATTGGTTAATAGGGACAAGGTGCAGAACGGAGAGCCGGAGAAGTTTGACGCAGTAGAATGGTTCACGCTATCTGACTTGCCTTCACCCCTCCATTCCCAGACTCCGTACTTTCTTGAGAAATATAAAGACAGGTTATAGAGTAAGAACATACAGAAGAGGATTGACAGAGGTTCTTGGAAAGAGGGATATTGGAAGCAGGCGGTAAAAGAATAATATAAACTTTAGATATATGATTCATACAGAGCATCTTTTGAAAGTAACCGCGGCATGGGTGAGTATTGTCTACGTCGTATGCTTTGCGGTCGTCGGATTCCTTCCCGGGGCCCGTTCAGGATTCATGATGTATGGTTTGCATATGAATGTTACAGGCTGGGAGAATATCTTCAGTCTTCAGATTCTCTTTTCCGGCCTGGTGATCTGGAATATCATTGCGGGGCTTGCGGTATGGCTTTTTGCCACGCTGTTCAATAGCATCAGGAAGTAGGCAAAGAAAAAATCAAGAATCGCCACAAAGGCGATTTTTGGTTAGAATGAGGCTATGGAACCATTGGCTTCAAAGATCAGGCCCAAGAGCCTCAAAGAGTTCGTGGGACAGGAACATCTGGCAGGGGAGGGGAAGCCCTTGAACGTTGCTATTGCCCAGAAACATCTGTTCTCTTTTCTTTTGTGGGGTCCTCCAGGATCCGGGAAAACAACCTTGGCAAGGATATATGCAAAGAGCTTGAATGCGAAGCTCTACGAGCTTTCTGCGGTTTCAGCAGGCAAAGCAGACATCAAGAAGATCATAGACGAAGAAGCAGGGGAGCATCCAAAGCTCCTGTTTCTAGATGAAATCCACAGGTTCAACAAGGCGCAGCAGGATTTCCTCTTGCCCTACGTGGAATCAGGACAGCTATACCTCATAG
>JAUSJU010000037.1 GCA_030647175.1 bacterium
TCTCACGCTCTTTTCCATGGAAAAGCATTCCATGCGCCTTGTGATGACAGGGCTTTTCCTCCTTAGCATTAGTTCCAGCGGAGTTCTCGGAGTGATCGGGGCAGAGAGCACGGATGTTCTCTCGCACGGAGGATGGATCGGATACGGGATTTCCCAGGTATTCTCCAGCATATTCGGGTTCTGGGTTTCAGAGATCATTATGACAGCGGGGATCGCGGTTTCTGTTGTCACGTTTTGGCATATCATTCCTCATCCAAGGCTTGAAGAAGATGAAGAAGGATCTCTGACCTCGAACATCAAGAAGATCTTTGAACCCAAGTTCAAAGTAGAGTCCATTGACTCAGAGCCCAAGGTAAATCCTTTAGAGCCATTAGAGAGCCCGAAAGAGTCAAAGCGCAAGGATACAGAGCAGAGTCCTCAGCTTCTTCCCCTCAATCCTTCCCAGAGCTTTCTTCTTCCTCCTTTGAATTTGCTGGAAGCTGAAAAAGGGGCGCCGAACGCAGGAGACATCGCCAAATATTCAGCTGCCGTCAAGAAAACGCTCCAGAACTTCGGCATTCCGGTGGAGATGTCTGAAGTGAACATCGGGCCCGCCGTCACTCAGTATGCGTTCAAACCGGCTGAAGGCGTGAAGCTCTCCCGGATCACCGCTCTATCAAACGATTTGGCGTTGGCTTTAGCTGCCCACCCCATCCGTATTGAAGCCCCTATTCCTGGCAGGTCTCTCGTGGGATTGGAAATTCCCAATAAAGTAAGGGCCATCGTGCGCCTGAGGTCTCTCATGGAGCAATCGGACTTCCAAAAAAGCCAAGCTCCCTTGCTTTTGAGCCTGGGCAGGGACGTGTCGGGAAAGCCTATTATGGCAGACTTAGCCCGCATGCCCCATCTTTTGGTGGCAGGAGCAACGGGAGCTGGAAAGACGATTGCCTTGAACAACGTCATTTTGAGCCTGATCTACCGCAATACTCCCGACATGCTGAGATTCATCCTCGTGGACCCAAAGCGCGTGGAGTTTCCTGTGTACAACGATCTTCCTCATCTCCTGACCCCTGTCATACTGGATACCCAGCGGACCATTAATGTTCTGAAATGGACGACCAAGGAAATGGAGAGGAGGTTCCAGCTATTCTCAGAACACAAGGTCAGGGATATCGCGGGATACCACGCTATCTTTGCGGAAGAGAAATCTGAAAAGAAGAAAGGAGATGAAGAGGGGATGGAAACGATTCCGTACATCGTCTTGGTTATTGACGAGCTGGCTGATCTGATGATGGCCCGGGGAAAAGAGATTGAAGGCATGATCGTACGGCTTGCCCAGATGGCACGAGCCGTGGGAATCCATCTGGTGATCGCCACGCAGCGCCCTTCGGTGGAAGTCATCACGGGCCTTATTAAAGCGAATATTACTTCCCGCGTTGCGTTTCAGGTAGCTTCCCAAATTGATTCCAGGACCATTCTAGATGCAGCGGGAGCTGAAAAACTGCTCGGGCAGGGAGATATGCTGTTCGTTTCAGCGGAATTCACCAAACCCCGGAGAATCCAAGGAGCGTACGTCTCAGAGAAAGAGGTAAGAAGGGTGACCGCATGGCTGGCGAAAGAAGGGGAAGAGATAGAGCATACGTTCATTGACGAAGAGGAGCTGACCCAGTCCACGTCTCCGCTGGAAGGATTTGATACAGTCATGATGGGTTCCTCGGGAGATGATCCGCTCTTTGACCAGGCAAAACAGATCGTCACGGAGGCGCATAAAGCTTCAGCCTCCCTTCTGCAGAGAAGGTTGAAGATAGGGTATGCGAGAGCAGCCCGCCTTTTGGACATATTGGAAAATAAAGGGATCGTAGGGCCGGGAGAGGGAGCGAAGCCTCGGGAAGTATACGGAGTCTTCTCGGAAGAAAGCAAGGAAGAAGAAGAGCCGTCTGTATGAAACGCAGCACGGGATTCACATTGATAGAGCTTCTCGTGGTCGTTGCAATAATAGGATTGCTTGCTTCAGCGGTGCTGGTGAACCTCCAGGGTTCCCGGGGAAAGGCGAACATCGCAGCAGGGCAGCAGTTTGAATCTCAGCTCAAGTCTGCCTTGGGGGCGTATGCTGCGGGAGCATGGAGGTTCGAGGAATCTTCTGGAACCGCGGTTGTCGACGAATCTGGCAATACTCAACAAGGAACCATGATCGGAGGAGGAACCAGGATTTCAAACCCGGCGCTCGGAGGAACCGCCCTCGGCTTTGACGGCTCCGACGACTATGTTTCCATACCCAATGGGGCTGCCATGTTCTCAGGGCAGAAAACCATAACCGTATCATTCTGGTTCAAGGCAACCACGTCTAGCGCTTTAAAGAGCATCATGAATACGGCCAGCAGTGGCGGCACATTCAGTATAGAAAATAATTCTCAGGCTTCACCTGCTCTCGTGTATTTCAATAACAATAATGCTGCTTCCATACCCCTTACCCAGGGCGAATGGATGTTTATAACTACTACGTTTGATAACGGTACGGTCAAGGCATACAAAAACGGCGCGCTCGCGGACACGAAAACGAACACGTCTTCTGCGATCAACAGCGTAGCCGGAAATCTGGAATTTGGAAGAATGATTTGGACTAATGGTTTTACCGCTATGAACTTAGATGACGTGAGAATATACAGTTCAACCCTCACGGTAGCTGAGATCAAAAAGCTCTATGCAGAGCAGTACCTTGTGAGAAACCAGTAAGCCGTCTATACTGAAGGTATGTACAAGAAGAAAGAGAAGAAGGATAAAGAGCCAAAACAGATTGATACGGTAGATTTGGAGGAGGCGTTGACAGAGATCAAGCAGCGGTTCGGAGAGGGATCCATTATGCGGCTTTCAGAGTCTGGATCCATAAAGAAAGTAGACGTGATTCCTACTGGTTCTGTTTCTTTAGATCTCGCAATTGGCGTTGGAGGAGTGCCAAGGGGAAGAGTGATTGAGATCTATGGCCCCGAGTCCTCCGGGAAAACCACGCTGGCTTTGCATATCATCGCAGAGTCTCAGAGGAAGGGCGGCGTGGGAGTATTCATTGACGCAGAGCACGCATTGGATCCAGAGTATGCCCAGAGAATCGGAGTGAATATACAGGAGTTACTCATTTCTCAGCCAGACTCTGGAGAGCAAGCCCTTCATATTTTGGAAACCCTTGTGCGTTCTGGAAAAGTAGACGTCATCGTGGTGGATTCGGTAGCAGCCCTCACGCCCAAGAACGAGTTGGCAGGCGAGATGGGGGAATTCCAGATAGGGCTTCAGGCGCGATTGATGTCTTCTGCTCTGCGCAAGCTTTCAGGAATTGTTTCCAAAACCAATACGTGCGTTATCTTTTTGAACCAGATCCGAATGAAAATAGGGGTGATGTTCGGAAATCCTGAAACAACCCCCGGAGGACTAGCCCTCAAATTCTTTGCTTCCTTGCGCATTGAGTTGCGAAGAGCCGCGCAGATCAAACAGGGGGAGCAGATTACGGGATCCCGCATACGGGCTAAGATCGTAAAGAACAAGGTTGCTCCTCCTTTCAAAACCTGTGAATTTGATATTTTCTACAATGAGGGGATTTCAGCTGCGGCCGATATATTAGCTGCCGGTATCAAACAAGGCGTTGTTCAGAAGGCCGGGTCTTGGCTCCAGTATGGAGACTTGCAGTTGGGTCAGGGCATGGAACAGGCTCGGGGTTTCCTCAAAGAGAACGGAAAAACCGCCCAAGAGATACGGGAACTATTGTTGGCGAGTCCTCAGTAAGAAATAGTAATATGGAACTTACTCTTGAGTTAGAAGAGGAAGAAGAGGATCGAATCTGGAATCAGATCGCCGAAAAACGGGATACAAAGGATGCTCGTTTTGTATCTCATGAATGCGCTTTCTCAATAAAGTGAGACTATGGTAAGTAAGGCTTACTTTGAGGTTGTGGAGAACAGGCCTAGATGACGGCCTCTTTTTATTGCACGGGCAACTTTCCGCTGATGCGTTGAGCACACGCCCGTGTATTTTCTTGCGCGTATCTTTCCAAGGCCGGAGATGAAGTTCCGCAAGACCGCGGTTTCCCTGAAATCAATATCCTGGACGTTCTTTTTGCAGAATAAGCACTCTTTCATATCATTAGAATGGAATGTCTTTTACGTCTATTTCCGCGTCTTCTTCAATAATAGGGATCTCTTCGTGAGCCTTCTCTTGAGCCTGTTCTTCCTGGGGCTTTGCAGAGTTCCCTTGTCCTGCGCTTCTGGGGCCTAACTGCAAGCGTTCCGCTACGATCTCTGTGCGGTACTTCTTGGTTCCTGTAGCCGTATCGTCCCAGGATCTCGTAGCCAGCCTTCCTTCAATGAACGCCATGCCTCCTTTCTTCAAGTAGGAAGAGGCGATCTGGGCGAGCTTTCCCCACAAGATGACGCTGTGGAATTCAGGGGATTCCTGCTTCTTTCCGGTCTTGTCTGTCCAGACTCTGTTGGTGGCGAGCCTTACCGTACAGACCTGCTGGCCGGATTGCGTGGTGCGGAGTTCGGGATCTGCCACTACGTTGCCCACCAAGATGACTTTATTGACGTTCATGTTATTGGATTTTCTCTATCATCTCCTCAACCTTCTTATCAATGTCAGCCAATTCAATCTTCTGCTCTGCAGAAGCTTCTTTCATGAGCGGTTTCTGTATCTTTCTGACACGGGGAGCCTTTGTTTTCACCGCCCGATACTTCTTTACGGTCAGAAGGAATCTGAGCACATTTTTGACCTCCTTGAGCTTCTTCTCCAGCTGTTCCACGTTTTCTGGCGCCAGGCTTGCTGCAAAAGAAACCAGGTAAGCTTCGTTCTGCTTTAGAACAGGGGCAGGAAGCACCCTTTTTCCTAAGAGGCTTTGAGACTGGATGATACCTTCGGATTCCTGGAGGAAGTTGGTGACCTGCTGCAAGGTTCCCTGGATCCCTTCTTCTTCCAGGGTAGGGTTCACGAGCAGGGATAATTCGTAGTTTCTCATATAAGTGGATATATCATATAATAGTCTTGCATGCAAATCAATCACACGATGTTCCGGGAGTACGATCTGCGGGGCATGGAATCAGAAGAAGAGCTTAATCCCCGCACATTGGAGCTTATCGGGAAAGGGTACGGCACGTTCCTGCTGAGAAGGGGGATCAATGAGTTGGTTCTAGGAAGGGATAACAGAGGATCCTCTGAGGCTTTTGCACAGGCTTCTCTCAAGGGGCTCTTGGAAACAGGAGTAGACGTCATTGATATCGGGGTCGTGACGGTCCCCATGCTCTACTGGTCCCAGTACCATTTCCAGAGGAAAGGAGGGTTGATGGTGACTGCTTCTCACAATCCTGTCGGATGGAACGGCGTAAAGCTTGCGTTGGGATATTCATATACTGTTATCGGCAAAGAGTTAGAAGAGATCTATGACATTATTACCAAAGAAGAGTTTCTTTCAGAAGGAGAAGGGAGTGTAAGGTCAGAGGATGTTCAGAGAGCGTATGTAGCAGACATTGTGAAACGAGTGGCAATACGAAAGAAAATGAAAGTGGTGGTGAATACAGGAAACGGGACAGCAGGGTTCATCGTTCCCGAGGTGCTCAGGCAGGCAGGATGCGAGGTCGTGGAACACTACACCGAGTCAGATCCTACCTTTCCTCGCTACACTCCCAATCCTGCTCAGGTTGAGATGATGGAAGATACCGGGGCACAGGTCGTAAAGAACGGGGCAGACGTGGGATTTGCGTTTGACGCAGACGGGGACCGACTGGGCTTGGTTGATGAAAAGGGGCAGAACATTTGGCCTGATAGGTATCTCATATTGCTTTCGCGTTTGGTGCTGCAGCAAGAACCCGGAGCCCGCATCGTGTTTGACGTGAAGTGTTCCCAGGCCTTGGAAGAGGACATTAAAGCTCATGGAGGAATCCCTGTCATGTGGAAGACGGGGCACTCGTACATTAAAGAGAAAATGAAAGAAGAAAAAGCCGCATTGGCAGGAGAAATGTCTGGCCACATATTCTTCCAGCAAGGGTACTATGGGTTTGATGATGCGTTGTTTGCCAGCTTGAAACTTCTGGAGTATTTTTCCCAGCAAGAAAACTCGGTTTCAGAGCTCATCGCTCAGACTCCGTACTACGTTTCTTCTCCGGCCCTCCATGCTCCTTGCCCCGACGAGAGAAAGTATGAAGTAGTGGAACATCTGACGAAAGAGTTCAAGAAAGAATACGAGGTTATTGATATTAATGGAGCCCGCGTCCTGTTCGGAGACGGATGGGGGCTGGTGCGCGCCTCTTCCAATGTTCCCGCTCTCGTGTTGCGCTTTGAAGCAAAAACAGAAGAACGCCTCAAGGAGATTGAGGGTATTTTCAGAGAGAAGTTATCCAAGTTCCCTTTTGTAGGGAAAGATTGGAGCACCGCCTAGAGTTCTTACTCAAGAGAGAGGAGGCCCACTTTCTTCCTCACTTCTTTCATAGTGTCTTGGGCAACCGAGCTGGCTTTTCTCTGGCCCTGCCTGAGGATCTCCTGAATGTACAGGTCTCTTTGCAAGAGCTCTTGTTTTTTTCTGCGTAAAGGCTCCAGTTCTTTTACAAGAAGATCGGCCAATGATTTCTTGAACTGGGCATACCCTTTGCCGTGGAACTTTTGTTCCACTTTCTTCATGGGCATATTCGCAAACAAGGAGAAAATGGTCATGAGATTGGAGATTCCGGGTTTCTTGTCTGGGTTGTACTTGATGTCTTTTCCCTTGTCGGTGGTAGCCCGCATGATTTTCTTCTGGATGGATTCTGGTTCTTCAAACAAGGAGAGATAGTTTGCTTCCCCGTCTGACTTGGACATTTTCTTCGTGGGGTCTATGAGGGACATGATCTTCGCTCCTTCTGGCTGAATGAGGCTTTTGGGTTCTGCAAAGGTCTGCCCATAGGTCGTGTTGAACTTTCTCGCAATAGTTCTTGTGAGTTCTATGTGCTGTTCCTGGTCTTTCCCCACGGGAACCCCTTCTGTTTTATACAAGAGAATGTCGGCTGCCATTAAGGCAGGGTAGGTGAGAAGCCCTGCATTGATGTTCTGCTTGTGCTTTTTTGACTTGTCTTTGAACTGGGTCATGCGTTCCAATTCAGATACCGGGGTTATGGTGTTGAATATCCATGCCAACTCCGCGTGCTCTTTGACGGAAGACTGCAAGAACAGCGTGCACGTTTCCGGGCGCAGCCCGATAGCCAAAAGCTCTACGATCTTTTCTTTCGTTTCCTTGGAAAAGGAGGCCGGGTTTTGGGCAACGGTTAACGCATGCAAGTCCACTACCATGAAGAAGCATTCATGGTCCTCCTGAAGCTTGAGCCATTGCTTGGCAGCTCCCAGGTAGTTCCCTATATGCATGGAGCCCGTAGGCTGGATACCGCTGAGAATTCTCATACTTCAATAATAACAGGTAAAACCATGGGGCGCCTTTGGGTTTTCAGGAATAGAAAGTCGGTTACCTTGTTCCGTACATTATCTCTCACATATACCCAGTTGATAGCTCCTCCTGATCCCGTAGACTGTTGGACGGTGTCCACTACTTTCTTTCTTGTCTGATGGAGGAGATCTTTGGATTCTCTGAGGTAAATGAATCCTCGGGAGATGATATCTGGAGATCCTCTGACGCGGCCCGTTTGCCTATCTACGACGACAACGATGACAAACATGCCGTCTTTGGCCAGGCTCTGTCTGTCTCGCAGTACGACTTCTCCCACGTCTCCCACGCCAAGACCGTCTACCATGATGTAGTTGCAAGGCACCCCTTTCTTGTCTACCTGGAGGCCTGTTTTGGATATGGTGAGGACCTGACCGTTTTCAATGAGCCCGATGTTTTTTCCCGGTATGCCGGATTCCTCAGCAAGCTTTGCGTGGTTCACCAACATGGAGAACTGTCCGTGGATTGGCATGAAGTACTTGGGCTGGAGCAGGCTGATGATTTGTTTTAACTCGTCCCGGTTGGCGTGCCCTGAAGCATGGATGTCCATCATCTTGTAGTGGAAGACGTTCGCTCCCTGGCGGTACAGATTGTCTTTCACGTACTGCACGGTACGTTCGTTTCCCGGAATGACGGAAGAAGAGAATACGACGGTGTCTCCTTTGTGGATCTGCACGAGCTGGTGCTCTTTGTTGATGATCCGCATTAAGACAGAGCGGCCTTCTCCCTGGGCTCCCGTAGAGAGAATGGTTACTTTGGCATCAGGATAGCTCAGGATTTCTTTTGTGGGGAGTAGAGTTCCTTTCTTTGCCTTGATGTACCCGAGGTGTTTCGTAATTTCCAGATTTGTCTTCATGGAATAGCCTTCGGGAGCTACTTTCCTTCCATATTTTTCTGAAAGTGTGACGATCTGCTGAATTCTATTGATAAGGGAGGCAAAGGTCGCGGTAATAATTCTTCCTTTCGCCTGGCTGAAGATCTCGTCCAAGTTTTCCATGATGATCTTTTCAGACATGGAGTGCCCTGGTTGTTCCGCGTTCGTGGAGTCAGAAAGCAGGATGAGCACACCTTCTTTTCCTATCCTCTCCAGTTTTTTGTAGTCCGTGGGGGGATCATTCACGGGATTATCGTCAAACTTGAAGTCAGAGGTATGTACTATCTTACCTAGGGGAGTTTCAATAACGAGTCCGAAGTTGTCTGGGATATTGTGGTTTTGGCGGAAAGGCTCTATGCGAAAAGGGCCAAGGGTAAATTTCTGGCCGTCTGCGATGGTGGTGATATTGAGCTTCCCAGGAAATTCTTCCTGTCTTCGCAAGATGATCGCTTTTGCCAGTTCTCCCGCAAACAAGGGAGGGTTTCCCAGATGGGAAACCAGGTAGGGGATGGCTCCGATGTGGTCGTAGTGTCCATGAGTGATGACCACTCCGACAATATTCCGTTCCTTTCCTTTAAGGTAGGCAGTATTGGGGATGATGTAGTCTACGCCTGGCATGTCTTCTCCCGGCATTAAAAAGCCCATATCTACGATGAGAATTTTATCTCCATATTCTATCAGCATCATGTTCTTTCCGACTTCGCCCAATCCTCCCAAGGGGATCAGGCGCAACGTATCCTGAGGTTTTGATTGTTTCATAGTGCGCGGCTGTAGAGCGCTTTGCGTTAGTGATGATTAATTATTGTAGGGTGCCCTCGGGAGGATTCGAACCTCCAAGCCTTGCGGCACATGGTCCTAAGCCATGCGTGTCTGCCAGTTTCACCACGAGGGCAAGGCAGGCTCAGAAGCTCCATTGGCGTTTCGTCTCCCTGTGCCAGTTCTCAATGTCGCTGAATCTTCCAGAAGGGTCTGCGATGAGGCGTTCTGTAATTCCTTGCACATTTTTCGGAGCCACGTAAAGGAAGCTCGTGTCGTAGAGGGGCAATGCGGGAAGGTCTTGCAAAAGGATGTCTTGGAGCTTCTGGTATGAATCTGCGCGTTCTTCCGGATCAAGCTCTTTTCTCGCAGTTTCCAAGAGCCGATCAGCTGATTTGTTTTCGTAGGAAGAGAGGTTCAATCCGGGATCTCGTTTTTGGGAAGAGTGCCAGAAGGGGTAGGGATCCGGAATGATGCTTAAGATTTCCCCGAACAAGAGAACTTCGTAGTTCCTTGACTTTATCACGTCCTGTTCAATCTGGGAAGAGGGGACGCTTTGCACGGTCAATCGGATGCCCAATTCTTTCCATTGCTCTTTCAGCGATTCGGCTACCTTGAGCATCTGGGGCTGGTCTACCGTGGTAAGGACGATGGCGAAGGGCTCTTGGGAAGCCGGAGGGAAGCACACTTCATTGAGCTTTGCCCTCGTTCCTGCTTTCACTAGTCCGTTGCCTTTGGTGAGCTGGGAAGGCGCCAAGATTTCTTGAGTGTACTTTTCCTGGAATCTTATTACCGCGTCTTCCGTCGCCTTTCCGAATGATCCTGAAACGGTTCTTTCAGGGTACAAGGACGGATCTTTTGCGAGGCACTCCTGCAGAAGTTTCACCTGTTCCCCCTGGCTTCCTTTCTTGAGGTCTGAGGTAAAATGCTTTTCTCCGCTCCCTGCTTTTTTCACCAATATCCCGTCTCGCATCTCAAAGCCAGACTGCGTGAGAAGAGACAACGCTTTTTCCTTGTCGTATGCCGCGCTCAAGGGAGCCTGGATTCCAAAGACGGCTGAAGGAAGAACGGAATCAACCGCTGTTCCGTATTGGGGAAATGCTTCGCTCACGAGACGTTCTTTATCAGTTCCCAAAAGCAGCGCTTCCCTGATATTTTCTTTCGCGATGGTGTCTCCAGCCGTAGGCGAGGCAAGGTTGAAGAAGAGGGCGAAATAACGGGGAAGGCTGAACGCGTGCACGGTTTTCCCGAGCTGGAATTTTCCGAGAGGCTCTGACGTGGAGAGAGAAAAGCTGTCAACGTTTCCTTGGGCGGCAGCCAGCAAGAGAGCGTCTTCTGAAGAGTAGAATTTAAAGACGAGAGAAGAAAGGTACGGCCGTTTCCCATAGTAGTTTTCGTATCCTTTGAGGTGCACCTCCCGCACCGTGCCGGACCGTTCCTTTATCATGTCCGTCACTCTGAAGGGTCCGGTGCCGACCGGCTTTAAATTCAGATCAGAGAACGCGAAGTTCTCGGCGGGAACGTTTTTCCAGATGTGCGCTGGAATGATTTTGAGCGTCAATCGCTCAAGAAACGCCGCGTAAGGCTCCTTCAAGGTAAATCGCACTCTAAGGTCTGAAATCTTTTCTACGGTAACGCCTATCCAGTTGGGCCTCAGGGGACTCTTGTAGCTTGGATTCTGGATGGTTTGGACGGTAAAGATGACGTCATCTGCTGAAAACGGAGCATTATCATGCCATTTCACTTTGTCCTTCAGGCTTACCTCAATAGACCTTCCGTCTTGAGTGACTTCATAGGTTGCGGCGAGATCCGGAACAAGATTGCCTTTGTTGTCATATGAAAGGAGGCCCGAATAGATGACCTCGCTCAAATCTCGGTCTGCGTCTTGAGTTACGGCATACAGAGGATTGAGGAAGCGGGGAGACCCTACGACGCCTTCAACGAGGCCTCCTCCGTATTCCGGAACTTCTACCGTATGATCAACGGAGAATGTATGGATGAGGTATGCGCCAGATCCAACGCTGAGAATCACAAGAGAACAGAGGATAGCTCTTTCTTTCCGGGAAAGGCGAATAAGGAGTTCCTTCCACTGGAAAAACGATGGAAAGCGGTAATGCATGAATGCGATTCAAATGAAATCAAGCTTTGTTTAGAGCACGAAGTGCGCCAGAGACAAAGCAATGAATACGATCCCTACTCCTATGGTAGCTACAAGGAGATGCTTTTGGATTCCGCGTCGCGTCGCGTAGGATCCTCCGTCTGAGGAGCCGAACAAGGATCCCAAAGCAGTTCCTCTCTGCTGCAATAGTATCAGGATCATGAGGATGGTGGCCGTGACGATCTGGGCGAATGGGAAAAGAGATTCCATATGATTATTTCTTTACTATAGATAGGAAACTTGTGACAATCCAGACAACGACGGTCGTCTGGAGCAGGGGAATAAGCCCCGAAATGACGAGTTCCGGGAACAATGCATCAAGTAAGAATACGAGGCCCGCCTGTATCACCAGGGCGAACAGCCCCAGGGTGAGGAGTCTCAAGGGCAGCGTTATGAGGTTGAGGACGGGTTTCAGTACCGCGTTGAAGCCTCCCAATGTGGCTCCTGTAATAAGGAAAGCCTGGAGAGGTCCGGTAAATGATACCCCCGGGATAAAGGTTGTTGCCAGCCAGAGGGCTGCTATGCCTCCTATAATCTGGAGAACCGCTGAGTACAGCATATAGTGAGAATGCTATCCTTTTTACGATGTTATGTCAACGCGCCGGAGCTTGCGATGGTACGTTATGGCGAATCTGTGGGCTTCATCTCGTATGTGCAAAAGCACATGAGCCAGAGGTCTTGGCATATCGCTCAGAAGAAGGGGTTCTCTCTTTCCTTCCATGAAAAGCTCGTTGTTCTTTTTTGCCAAAGCCACCACTCGTAGGGGAGGCATGTTTCTTGTCCCAAGCGCAGCTAATGCCGAAGAAAGCTGTCCTTTGCCTCCGTCAATGAGCATGACTTGAGGGAATCCCCATTCCTCATGAGAGATTCTCCTGGAAAGAAGTTCTTTCATCATGGCAAAGTCATTGGGCTTGCCTGCAATATGTATCTTGAACTTCCGGTAGAATTGTTTTGCCGGCTTTCCTTCAACGAATACGACCATAGATCCCGTCGCTTCTTTCCCCTGGATGTTGGAAATATCGTAGGCCTCCATGCGGGAAATGGGCTTTGGGAAATCCACGGCTCTCCTGAGCCATGCTTCAGCAGATTTCCAGTCAAATTTTCCTTTGAGGGGGACGTAGCGATGTGCTGCGTGAGCGGTCCGGAATACCGTTTGGAGGGCCTGAATTTTGTCCCGCAGGAGAGCCGCTTTTTCGTAACGTTCGTTCCGTGAAAGAACTTGCATTTCTTTTTCAAGGCTCTTAAGGAGAGAAGATTTCTTTCCCTCCAATATTGCAATGAGCCGTTTGACATTCTTTGCATACGCTTTCTTATCAGGGTTGGGCCCGGGGCACAGTTCAAGATGGCAGTAGCCGCAGAGCACTCTCGGGTGCGTTCGCTGCGTGTAGTAGGGAAATATGGGGCGGAGTATTCTAAGAGTTTGCTTTAAAGGTTTCCCGTCCACGAAAGGTCCTATATATATTGCCAAGGAGTTTTTCTTTTGGAACGGCTGATGGGTGATGAATATCCGGGGGAGCTTTTCTTTGGTGACGGCGACGTAGAAATACCTCTTGTCGTCTTTCCACATGACGTTGTACTTTGGCTGGTGTTTTTTGATGAGCTGGGATTCCAGTAAGAGAGCCTCAATGTCAGAAGGAGTTTCGGCTATCCCGATGGTCTTCACCTGATCCATAAAGAGATGGTCTCTTGAGGAAGGGGCTTGGAAATGGTTTTTTACCCTTGCTTTCAGATTGGAAGCCTTTCCTATATATAAAAGTCCGCCTTTTCCTTTGAAGACGTAGATTCCAGGGCT
Organism: bacterium; assembly: GCA_030647175.1. Lineage (GTDB taxonomy): Bacteria > Patescibacteriota > Minisyncoccia > Minisyncoccales > UBA10102 > JAUSJU01. Next base: position 13,004 of record JAUSJU010000037.1, read on the forward strand.
TGTAGGGAGCGAATTCACCAGCTCTTTCTTGAAGTACTTGAATTTCATGAATGTATCCTAAGCATACTATATAAAAAAAGAAAGGAGCACTATGAAAGTGCTCCTTAGACTGGAGAGCGGTTAGCTCCCGGTCCTTTCTAGGAGGTGAAGGTTCGGCGTCCCTTCTCCCTTTTGGTCGACCAGCGCCTTAGCCGTCTGTTCTTCGATGTGCCGGAGGCCTGGAAAAACCTCGGACGAGGATGATTCGCCGGTTTCATTGCTGAAGCTGCGAATCGTGAATCCTATGACTACGGCCACGAAGGCGAGAATCGCTTGGGAGGTGAAGAAGCCTCTGATGGTGATGTACGTTGTCACCAGATCTCCTACGTCCTCGAGCGATTCATAGCTTGGTACACCCGTGTACAAGCCGAGTACGAAGCCCGCGCTTGCGAGACCGATCCCGAACATCCAGCCCAGCAAGAATTGTAGGGGAATGGGCGCTGTATCTCGAGGGAGCGAGCGAGCGGCGATGATGGCCAGGCCGATGAACGTTGCGTATACCGCCGTGAAGATCAGGAACCCCGGATCGTCGAAGGATTCATGCATGAAGCGAACGCTCCACTTATTATCCCGTCCGAAGGAACCGAAAAGGGTTTCGCTGACATCCGCGAGAACGAGGGAAGCCAGGACAATGACCAACCAATATAGCTTGTGCATATGCACCTCCATAATAAGATCTAGATAAATCGTAGCATGTATCTGTATAAATGTCAAGTGAGCGTAGTAAAAGAAAAAGGCCCTGAATCATGCAGGGCCTAATGGAAGAGAAAACGCTCTATAGCGGGAGATCTTCTCCGAGATTGAACTGGGCGATGAGGAAGGTTTGAGTCCCTATCCTGCCGAAGATGATGGGATCTCCCAGGAAAACTTTCTTGAAAGCCTCAGCTGGTGCGAGAACCTGGATTGAGTCGAATACCTCAGATTGTCTCGCCTTCTTCAGCCTCAAGGCGACAGGGGAAGGAAGCTTCTGCTTCAGGAAGAAACGCGTACCTCCTGGTGGCAGTCCTTCTTTGAGGAGGGCTTCGCTATTGATTTTTTCCAGAGCTTTTTCAATTGAGCACCACGCGACTCCTCCTATCACCATATCGGCAACTAGAATCACGAACAGCAAGAACGATCCGATCATGAACTGTGGCGCTTCTTGAGTGAAGAAAGGAAACCCCAGGTACCAAATCTTGTAGAGCCCGACCAGAGAGGCCATTGCTGTCAGCAGAGCTAATATGGTGTTCGTGTAGATGGGGTGCTGGGAAGGTCTGGGGTCCCTCCTGGAAGGGAATCCTATCTCCCATTCCGGTTTCATATCGAGCGTGATCTCCGCGTACCCTGCTTCCAGGGCTTGGATGATCCTAGGGAGAAAAGGGGAATTTTCTCCTTGCGCCAATCGTTGGCGGTAGAGATCGAGCTGATCTAAAGCTGGAAGAGTTTCTTCCCGTACATCTCCTGCCGATTGAGATTGCAAGGTGCACCTCCTTTTTGTTCTAACGCCAATCTAACAGCAAGATATCTTTCCGTCAACTCTTGCAATCACCTGGATTTGGAGATACAATGACGCCCTGTGGCGCTTTCTATGAAGGAAGATATCATCAAAATCCGGGGGGCAAAAGTACACAATCTAAAGAATGTCTCCGTGGACATTCCAAAGCATCAACTCGTGGTGATTACGGGGATTTCGGGTTCTGGGAAAAGCTCCCTTGCGTTTGATACGTTGTATGCAGAAGGCCAGAGAAGGTATGTGGAAAGCCTGTCGGCATACGCGAGGCAGTTCTTGGGCATGATGGATAAGCCCGATGTGGAAAGCATAGAAGGTATCAGCCCTGCCATTGCCATTGACCAGCGGAAAGGAAGCCATAATCCGAGATCTACCGTAGGAACGATTACCGAAGTATACGACTACCTCCGTTTATTGTTTGCGAGAGTGGGCATTCCTCATTGCCCGAACTGTGGCAAAGAAGTGAAGCGGCAATCTGTGAGCCAGATCGTTCAGCAGGTCGTAAAACTTCCCGCAGCATCAGAAATCATGGTGTTGGGGCCCGTGATCCGCGACAAGAAAGGGGAGCACCGCGGAGTTTTGGAAGAAATCCAGAAAGCAGGATTCGTGAGAGTAAAGGTGGACGGTATCGTCTGGCGCTTGGAAGAGGCGTTGGAACGGGAGCTTGATCGCCAGAAAAAACACACCATTGAGGTCGTGGTAGACAGATTGGTGATTGATAAGGGTCTTGATATGTCGCGCTTAGCTGATTCCATAGAAACTGCATTGAAGCTTGGGAAGGGGCTGGTCGGGATTCATTCCTCCAAAGCAAAGAATGAGAAGGATATGCTTTTCTCTGAAAGGTTTGCCTGCGAGGAATGCGGAATCAATCTTCCGGAAATAGAGCCCCGCATGTTTTCGTTCAACAGCCCGTACGGGGCGTGCCCTTCCTGCCAGGGGCTCGGAGAGAAGCTTGAAGTAGATCCTAAACTTGTAATTCCCAACCCCAGGCTTTCTTTGGCAGAAGGAGCAATTTTCCCTTGGGCGAGAGCTTCCCATAAGATAGGGAGGCAGGGATTTTTCTGGTGGAAGGTGGAGGAGCTGGCGAAAAAGCATGGATTCTCTCTCAGAACTCCGGTGCAGGATCTCCCCAAGAAAGTTCTTGATCTTGTATTGCAAGGAGACGGAGATTTTGAGGGAGTAATACCCTGGATGGAGCGGAAGTTCCATGAAACGGATTCTGAATACGCGAGAGAAGAGATCGAGCAGTACATGGTAGAGAGGGTATGCGAGGTATGCAAAGGCCAAAGGTTAAAGCCCGAAGTGCTGAGCGTCCTCATTGCGGGAAAATCCATTTCTCAGGTGGTGGAGCTTTCTATAGAGCATGCGAAGGAGTTTTTTACAGCTCTTCCCCGGAGCCTGAGTTCCGGAGAACAGAAGATCGTGCTCCCCATCATCAGGGAAATAGGGAACCGCTTGAGCTTCCTTATTGATGTGGGACTGGAGTACCTTACCTTGGCACGAAAAGCCGGAACCTTGTCTGGAGGAGAAGAGCAGAGGATTAGGTTAGCTACGCAGATAGGGTCAAAGCTCACGGGCGTCCTTTATATATTGGATGAGCCTTCTGTGGGACTTCATGCGAGAGACCAGGACCGTCTCATTAAAACGTTGGAACAGCTCCGCGACATCGGGAACAGCGTCATTGTCGTAGAGCATGATCCTCAGACCATTCGGGCTGCTGACTGGGTGATCGACGTTGGGCCGGGAGCTGGAAAGCACGGAGGGAAGATAATCTTTGAAGGAACTCCGAAGCAGCTCATAAAGAGCACAACGCCTACTGGCGAGTACCTTTCCGGAAGAAAGAAAGTTTTGTCTTCCAAGAAGCATACTCCAGATCCCAAGAATTTCTTGATGATCAAGGGAGCCACAGAGCATAACTTAAAGAATGTTGATGTGAAGATACCTCTGGGAGTGTTCGTGTGTGTGACAGGAGTGTCGGGATCTGGAAAAAGCTCTTTAGTGAATGATATCTTGGCCAGGAGCCTCTTGAAGAGGTTCTACCGAGCGAAAGAAGAGCCGGGAGCCCACAAAGAGATCACGGGCATTGAGAAGTTAGACAAGGTAGTGCTTATTGATCAGTCTCCCATTGGAAGGACTCCGAGATCCAACCCTGCCACGTATACGGCGTGCTTTAACGCCATACGGGACATCTTTGCCAAGACCAAGGAAGCAAAGATACGTGGATACGACGTGGGGAGGTTCTCCTTCAACGTGAAAGGAGGAAGGTGCGAGTCGTGCGAAGGCCAGGGATTAAAGAAGATTGAAATGTACTTTCTTCCGGACGTGTACGTGGAGTGCGAAGAATGCCAGGGGAAGCGGTACAACAGGGAGGTGCTGGAGATAGAGTACAAAGGGAAAACCATTGCTGACGCTTTAAAGTTCACCGTGGAAGAAGGGCTGGAGTTCTTCAAGAACATCCCGTCTATAACCCAGCGGCTTCAGACGTTGCACGATGTTGGATTGAGCTACGTGGAGTTGGGGCAGCCTGCTCCTTCGCTGTCAGGAGGGGAGGCTCAGCGGGTAAAGCTTGCCACCGAGCTTTCCAAGAGAGCTACTGGGAGAACGTTATATATTTTAGACGAGCCTACGACGGGCCTTCACTTTGACG
>JAUSJU010000041.1 GCA_030647175.1 bacterium
CCTCTACAGAATGGGTCATCTCTTTGACTGAGGATACATCAAGCTTCTGGAGCGAAGCAAAGTAATCCAAGATTGCAGAAAAGTCTTTCTGGAACTTCTCTATCTCTTCAGAACTCAGTTGGATGCGCGCAAGCTTTGCCACGCGCAGAACATCTTCTTTCGTAATCATTTTGGGGGATCTGTATCTTCCGTCTCCACTAATACTTCATGGAGCTCGTCTAAGTTTTCCAGCACCATCCCCGCTCCCCTCACCACGGCAGTCAGAGGATCTTCCACGATGGTCGTGGGGATCTTCGTTTCTTTCTCAATCAGGACATCAAGCTCTTTCAAGAGAGATCCGCCTCCCGAAAGATAGATGCCGTTTGCCATGATATCTGCCAAGAGCTCCGGAGGAGTTTCCTCCACGGTGCGTTTGATCTCAGTCACGATCTGGCGCACGGATTTCTCCAGCGCTCTTCGGATATCAGAGTCTGACACGATGATCTCTTCGGGAAGACCGGTCACCAGGTTCCTGCCGCGCAAGGGAATGGTCTTCTTCTCTTTCATGGGATATGCAGATCCTACTGACATCTTGATAGACTCCGCGGTCCTCTCTCCGATAAGGAGCTTGTACTCTTCCTGAGCGTAGCGAATGATGTCTTCGTTCAGCTTGTCTCCCGCAATGCGCAACGACTTTGCAAGAACGATGCCTCCTAATGAAATGACGGCGACCTCTGCCGTTCCTCCTCCGATGTCAACGATGAAGTTTCCTCCGGCCTCCTGCACTTCAAGGCGTGAACCGATGGCGGCTGCCATAGGCTCCTCTACCAAGAATACTTCTCGCGCTCCCGCGTTCATCGCAGCATCTTTTACCGCCTTCTTCTCCACTTCCGTGACTCCGAAAGGAATCCCTATGATGACTCGAGGGCCGGGGCTCAGAAGGAATTTCTTCCGAGAAGCTTTCTGAATGAAATACTTGAGCATCTGCTCAGTCACCTCAAAGTCAGAGATGACTCCTTTCACCAAAGGGCGCGTGGCGACAATATGGGCAGGAGTTCTTCCTACCATTTTTCTGGCCTCCTGCCCTATGGCGAGAATCCTTCCTGTCTTCTGGTTCACCGCAACCACGGAAGGCTCCTGGATGACGATTCCTCGTCCCCTCACGTACACCAAAGAGTTCGCCGTTCCCAAATCAATGGCGATGTCTTCTCCGAGATACGAGAGCACCTTGTTGATAACTTTGTTACGCATGAATTGATGTTGAAAGGTCTGCAATCTTTACAAGCTTTGTTTCCTTCTCCCCTCTCCTCTTTATTTCAGCGCTTTGCTGTTCCAAAGTTTTCTTGCTCACCACGACTCTCCAAGGAATTCCAATAAGGTCTGCGTCAGCAAGCTTCTCTCCTGCGCTCTGATTTTCCCTGTCGTCATACAATGCCTCAATTCCTTTCTGAGAGAGCTCTTCGTAGAGCTTATCCGCTTCCTCGCTCGTGCCTTCCAGCGAAAGAAGATGGAGCTTGAAGGGGGCTACTGATTCCGGCCATATCATTCCCTTATCGTCATGGAATACTTCAACGATCGTTCCCATGAGCCGGTTCAATCCTATCCCATAGCATCCCATCTGTACAAGATGGTTTTCTCCTGCCTCATCCTTATACGTAAGGTTGAAAGGCTCTGAGTACTTGGTTTTTAACTTGAAAATGTTTCCCACTTCCACCGCTTTCTTTTTCTCTAAGTCTTTTGATCCACATTCTGGACAGGAAGACTGATCCTTTATAATCTCCTCGTTTACTGCAACACGGCACTTTTCGCACAGATAGATGATGTCTTCCCCTGCTTCACAGAGCGTCTGAAACTCATGGGAGTATTTTGCAAATGTTCCTCCGGAAGCAAAGGTCAGGTACGTGCTTCCTCCAATTCCAGCTTTCTCAAAAATTTTCTTGTAGGAATCTTTTGCCTTTTCATAGTATGCGTCCAAATCCTGTTCGTCTTTATGGAAAGAGTAGAGATCTTTCATAAAGAACTCTCGTCCTCTGAGTATCCCTGATTTCGCCCGCTTCTCGTCGCGGAACTTATTTTGGATCTGGTACACGTACTGGGGAAGATCTCTGTACGAAGCGATGTGGTTTTTCGCTAAAGGAACTACGATCTCTTCATGGGTTGCTCCAAGCGCATAATCTTGCTTGGTATAGAACGAGGTGAACCGGAACAAGTTGTCCAAACCCTCCCATCGTCCGGTCTTCTCCCAGTTCTCTTTGGGATGCAACGACGGCATCAAAAGCTCTTGCCCCCCTATTGCATTCATTTCCTGTCGTATAATGGCCTCAATCTTTTTGAATACGCGCAACCCTAATGGAAGAATCGTGTAGACTCCCGCCATTTCTTTGTGCACGAACCCCGATCGTGTCAGCAGTATCGCGTTCTGAGATTCTTCTTCTCGCGGAGCCGTCTTGGTTGTTTTAGTGAAAATTGTGGATTGCTTCATATGAACAATCTTTTTATGTCTCCTATCGTCACCAAGATCAAGATCAGAAGAAGGGTTCCGAAAAAGATCGCGGTGAGCCGGGTCTCCAGTTTCTCAGGAAGAGGCTTCTTGCGCAGAGCCTCAATACCTAAGAATAGAAGCTTCCCTCCGTCTACTGCGGGAATGGGCAACGCATTGAAGACCGCGAGGTACAAAGAAATCATGGAAACGAGGTAGAAGAAATACGGGATTCCGAGCTCGAATGAGTTGGAAAGCATTCCGAATATCCCGATCGGCCCTACGAACTGCACTCCCGCAGGAAGATTATGCTCAGCAAAGAATGAAGAGAGGGTGAGGAAAAGCTGCTGCACGATCGTATATGAAAGCTGTGCGGAAAGGAGGACTGCTTTCAGAGGCGCCTCGTACCACGGAAACGTCACGAATGCAGTACGAGCTAAGATCACTCCCAGAGGGCCTCTTCCTTCAGGAGGAGAAGCAAGAGGAGTTACTGAAACTTCCCGCTCCTCTTTTCCGTGCGCAACCTTCAGCACGACTTCCTTTCCTTTGGAATCCTGAATGAATGCCTGGAGCTGAGAAACGCTTTGTATGGTTTCCTCGTGATTCGTGGCAGGGTCTCTGACGATTCTCACCGTATCCCCTGGTTTCAACCCCGCATCTTCTGCCGGGGAACCGGGAGCTATCGCGGTGATCTGGATGCTGGGAGAGGCGCCTGCTTGCGAGAAATCATCCGGGACTGCCATGGGGATTCCGCTCGTGCTCCCCAATATGGTAAGAATTGCTATGGAAACCAGCCAGAACATCGCCACCCCACCTCCAATAATAAGGGCGCGCTGCCAGTAGGGCTTCTGGCTATAGCTTCTTGGATCTCCAACCGCCTTCTCTTCTCCGGTCAGTCGCACGAAGGCTCCCAGAGGAAGAAGGTTCAAAGAGACAAGCGTCTCTCCCCACTGTTTGCCGAAGATCTTCGGAGGGAATCCGACTGCGAACTCCTCTACTCTCACCCCGAACTTTTTGGCAAAGAAAAAATGTCCGAGCTCATGCAGGACGATCAAAACGAAAATGCTCAGGAATGAAACAATGAATACCATACCTAATAATGATCAAGCTATGCTTACGATTGGATTTCCTTTTCTTTCCTTGTTTTTAAATCTTCAATTTTCTTGTTGTATTCGTCCACGAGCTTCTGGAGTTCTTCTTTCCCCCGAAACTTGTCGTCTTCCCGCAACTCTCCTTTCTTTACGCCTTCCTGGATTTTCTCCCACGCGTCTTCCCGCAGTTTTCTCACAACCCTTCTCGCTTCCTCTCCTTTTTCTCCGAGCAGCTTCACCAGCATCTGGCGAAGCTCCTGGGTCAAAGGAGGCAGGTTGATACGGATAAAATCTTTTTCTGCAACCGGAGAAATGTTCGGCAACCCCGCAGAAAGCGCTCGCTGGATCGGCTCGATGGAAGAACTGTCCCATGGCTGGATGAGGATCTGCCGAGGCTCGGGAACGGTGATGGAAGCTACCTGCTTCAAAGGCATCTTCTGCCCAAACACCTCCACTACCACGTCTTCCACGAGGGAAGGAGAAGCGAATCCTGTACGAATCTTGCTGAGCTCCTTTGAGAAAAACACGATGGCTTTCTCAAGCTCCGGCCTCATAGTATTGGTAAAATCTTTGTAGGTCATATGCTCCCCCTACCATATCAAACCCCCTCTCTCTTATCAAGCATAAAAAAGCGGATTGATATCAATCCGCTTGCGATTCGTTTTTCTTGCTTCTCAGGAGCCATAGGGTAACTACTGCAAGAACTGCCCCTGAGAATATCCATGCTGTTTGCATGGAAAATCGCTCAGCAAGAAATCCGCTGACCAGCAACCCTGCCATAGCTCCCACATACTGGAATGTTGATTCCACGGAGAGAATGGTGGCGCGCTCATTAGAAGGAATAGCTTCGTTGAGGTACATATCCTTCAGAGGTCGGAACATTCCCCTGGCAATCTCGTGGAACAAGAAAATGCCTAGGGCAATCGGGAATACGTTCATGACAATACTCCCCATAATCCCCAATGCTATTACCAATTGGGTGATTCCTAGAGCCTTTCTTTCGTCTTGTATCCTCCTGAGAAAAGAAGTGGAAAGCAGAGACCCCAGCATTATAGAAACAGCTATTCCTCCGAAAAGGAGCCCGAGACTTGTCTTATTCCCCAAGAATTGGATAAAGAACGGCTGCCATTGCATGTTAGGAGCCTGTACTGCGAAGTACTGGACGATTCCCATGAGCATTATGAACCTTAGCGCTTCATCTTTCCTTACATAGTGAAAACTTGTCGTGAGGGTACTTCTCATCGCAAACACCCTATTCTTGAGAGAGGGACCCTGAAGTATTTTTCGATCCTCTTCCATGAAGAATATCGCCAATACGCCACTCAAGAGCACTATGATCCCGCCAGCTATCCAGGGAAGCGTTGCATTCTGATCCGCAAGAAACGCTCCTGCAATGGCTCCGAAAACCGCAGACCCCTGCACAACGAATTGCTCCTTTGCGAATACCGGCCCCAAAGAATCTGCATACCCTTGGCTTTTCAGCCTATCTACAAGCCACGCCTGGAAGGCGCCACTTGCAAAGGTAGCGCCAATGGCAATCGTAGCTTCCGCCATCACGAATCCCAGAAAAGAATCCGATGCTCCGTACATGAACATGCCCAAGGAAATCACAAGGCATGAAAGCACAAACGAGATCTTTCTGCCGAACGTATCTGCAATCACGCCCGTAGGAATCTCAAAGAGAAACAGCGTCGTGAAATACACGAAATTCACGAGGTTGATCTCAAAAAGATTCAGGTGCTTTGATAGTAGAAACGTTACGTAGGTTGCCGATACGAAAGATACCCCTAATCCTCTGATAAGAGTTAGTGCTAGGTATAATCTGATAGTATGGTTTGGCATATTTCTTTCTCCTTTCGATAAAGAACTGTCTAGGCAATGCTTGGCGTCAACAAAGAACGCCTCGCTTGTCTAGCTGAGGCGTTCTTTACGTTGAAAGATTGAAGTTTGTTAC
>JAUSJU010000046.1 GCA_030647175.1 bacterium
GTCGCGCATATTCTCCATCACTCAGAGATCCCTTTCCCAGAACTTCGTCATGGTGAAAGACACCCTAGAAGAAGCGTTTGAGAGGATAGACCGGCTTTCCAAGAACGACAAAGGCACGCGGGGCGTTTCCACAGGATTTACGGATTTAGACAACATACTTTCAGGGCTCCAGAAGTCAGACCTCATCATATTGGCTGCTCGCCCTTCGCTGGGTAAATCAGCATTGGCTTTGGATATCGGAAGAAGGGTTGCGATACGAGACAGAGTGCCAGTTGGAATATTCAGCTTGGAAATGTCCAAAGACCAGGTGATAGACCGACTCTTGGCAGCTGAAGCAAAAGTGGACCTGTGGAGATTGAGAACAGGAAAACTCTCTTCCTCGGGAGAAGGAAACGACTTTGAAAAGCTCCAGGCAGCCATGGGAGTTCTTTCTGAGGCTCCCCTGTATATTGACGACACCGCTTCCCCGGACATCCTCCAGATGAGAGCGATGGCAAGACGTCTGCAAGCTACCAAGGGTTTGGGGCTTCTCATCGTTGACTACCTCCAGCTCATGGAGCCCAGATCTTCTACCATAAACGTCGTGCAGCAGGTGACCGAGATATCCAGGTCTCTGAAAGGATTGGCGAGGGAGCTCAATATTCCCGTGCTCGCCCTTTCCCAGCTTTCGCGAGCCGTAGAGCATCGCGTGCCCCAGCGTCCGCGTCTTTCCGATTTGAGAGAAAGCGGAAGTTTGGAGCAAGATGCGGACGTGGTGCTGTTCATTTACCGCGAAGACAGGTACCGGGAAGAAACTCCGAAAACCAACATTGCAGAGATCATCATTGCAAAACACCGCAACGGCCCTGTGGGAGGAGTGAAGCTTTTCTTTGATGAGAAAACCGTAAGCTTTACCGATCTTGCAAAAGACACGCAGTATGGGGAAAGCGAAGCTTCCTTTGACGAAGGGTTCTAAGAAGGGGTAAAGAAAAAGCGGTATTACACCGCTTGGAGTTCTTCTAGTATCTGCTGAGCCACTTCGGAACGAAGCCTCAGAAGGATTCTCAAAAGAATGTTCGCTACCTCATCGGTTGCACCTCGTAAAAGTTCATAGAACGCATCCAGCACTTTCGCATCAGAGAAAAAGGTGCTTTCTGCCATACGCTGAAATGCTTGAATCCGTACATCTGACACACCAAACCTCCAGATTACCACTTGAATGATCTACTTATTATTATAGAAATCTTCTTTACCTCTGTCAAAGAAAACGAGAGGCTTCATACCTCTCGTTGCTCTATCCCTCTATACTCGTGATCTGTACCTGGGTGAAGGGCTGGCGATGACCCCTCTTGGTTCTGCGCCTTGTTTTTGCCTTGTATCGAAAGACGATCACCTTTTTTGCCTTGTCTTGCAAAAGAACTTTAGCTTTTACGGTGGCCCCCTTCACCAACGGAGCCCCGATAGAAAGCTCGCCTTCTTTGTCGAGAAGCAAGACCTCGTCAAATACAACTTCCTCCCCTTCTTTGGCTAAGAGTTTTTCAATGCGCAGCTTCCGGTTGGGCTCCACCAGATACTGCTTTCCTCCTGTTTTAATGACGGCAAATGACATGAGAGGTATTATACAGACTTTTTGTTTTCCTGCAAGAGCTTGGTTTCAGCGTCCTCTAACTTGAGAATATCCTTGTCTATCTTACTGAACTCCTTGGTGGCGTTCGTGTACGTGTTCATCGTTGTGGTGAGGTGCGCTCCCAAGCGATCTAAATACTGCTCATGGGCTTTGAGATGGCGTTCTAGATTCCCGATGTTCTTCAATATAGGCTGGATGGATTCCTGGATGCGGTACGCTTTCATGCCCTGCCATAGCGCCTGCAAGGTAACGTAGAACGTGGTGGGAGAAACAATATGGACATGTTTCTCTTGCATCGCCCAATCAAGCAAGTCCCTGGTATTTGCCTTGATGCTCCCTATCTTATTAACTAATAAATCGTAGTAGATGCCTTCAGCTGGAATAAACATGAACGCGAACTCCAGAGTCCCCTCTTCTGGCCTGATGTACTTTGCTGTCTCCTCTATTCTGTTTTTGAGGTCTTGGCGAAACACCTTCTCCAATTCTTCTCTTCTTGAGGGATCTGTTTCCTGGACAATGCGGTTGTAGTTTTCCAGAGAGAACTTAGAATCAATGGGGATGAGTTTCTTGCCCACGAATAGCACCGCGTCCACGATCTCCCCGTCTTTGAATCGGTATTGCATCTGATACTGCTTGGGGTGGAACGCGTTCTGGAGAAGGGTTTCTAAGTAGTATTCTCCGAATACCCCTCTTTGCTTCGGGTTCTGCAGCACATCCTGCAGGTTTCTCAATTGTTCCGCAAAACTTGCAACCTGCTTGTTGCCCTCATCTAGTTTTACCAGGCGCTCGGTAACAGCTTGCACCATCTTCATTGATTCTGAGAATTGGGTGTGCAAAGACTCTTGCATGAGTTTGGAGGAACTATTGAGTCTTTCATCAATTGTTTTTGTGAGTGCTTGCATTTGCTGCTGAAGCATGAGCGAAGACGTATCATCTTTCTGAGGGTTCCTCCTTTGGATAACCAAAAAGAGGAGTCCTGCGACAAACCCTGCAAGAAGAAAACCAATTGGCACGATCAGCTCTTTCATATCAATATCGTATCATATATCTCGTATTCCATAAAAGAAAAAGGGATATCGTGAGATATCCCTTAGGCATTGGAAGAAAGAACAGATAGAAATGGAAAAGTGCTAGGGCGAGCCTGAAGTTGGAAAACCGCAGACTCGCCCTTTTGGCGCTGCAGTGATCTAGAGGAGATCGCTGCGGGCCGGGATCGGATGATTAGCCGTCGTCATCGCTTGGCGAGGTGATGGTGGTAATGAACATTGCAGTTCCATAACACACAATCAATAACCAGTCCCCCCTTTTAGATATTGAAGTACCGTTTCTCTTCCCTTTGAATTGCCGCGTTGTGCGGGATTGAGGAGCCGAAGCTTTTCCTCTGAAACTCTAGTGGTGAAGAGAAGTACTCCACCCCAATAGTAGCACAAAGGAAGCCATGCAGTCAAGTGGCGCCGCTACCGGGATTTGAACCCGGGTTACATGGTTGAGAACCATGCGTCCTAGACCAGGCTAGACGATAGCGGCATGAAGCAAATCTACCACACCCTCTCCCTCTTGAATAGAGCTAACTTTGCCTATTCCTTGTGGTCTGGAGGGATCTGGTAGTAGTCAATGATGTACTTTGCAAGATCGTGGAACATGGGTATGGCAGAGTACTCTGCGGTTCCCGTATTAGGGTTCTTCAAGCTCACCAAGATGATGAACTTTGGATCATATGCGGGAGCATACCCTATGAACGATTGGATGGTCTTGTCGGAGTATCCTGATTTGGAAATCCCAAGGGCTGACCACGGGATCTGGGCGGTCCCTGTCTTGCCGGCTATGTAGTATCCGGGGATTCTTGCCCGCTTCCCGAACCCGTCCTCTACTACCTTCACAAGCATGGAAGTTATCTTGGAAGCGGTATCAGCGCTCACCACCTGGACCCTATTCTCTTCTCGAGGAATGTTCTCTTCGTCTGCCACTCCTTGCATGATGTACGGGTCCACTCGTATACCCTTATTCGTAAACGTAAAGAAGGCACGGAGTATCTGCAACGGATTCATTTCAATCCCCTGTCCGAAGGCTGCTTTCATGAAATTGATGGCGTACCCTTTTTGGAACTCCCTGTTCTCTGAATACACTTCTCCGGGAAGATCAATGTGCGTGGGTTCCAGAATTCCGAACTTCTTGATGTACTGGAGAAAGTTTTCAGATCCCAATTGCTCTTCTGCGAATACGGCTCCTGTATTGATGGAGAACTCCAAGACTTCCGTCATCGTGCGCTTCCCATACGTCCGCTGGTCGTAGTTGGTGATGAACTGGGTCCCTACATGGAGTATCCCTTTGTCCACGTACTCTGTTTCAGGAGTCACCTTCCCTTTGTCTATGGCTGAAGCCATGGTGATGGGTTTGAAAATAGATCCTGGTTCAAAAAGGCTCTGCACCGCAGGATTCTGGAACAAGGAGAGATCCCCCACTTTCCCGTAGCTGTTCGGATCAAAGTTAGGATACACGGCCAACGCCAAGATCTTCCCTGATATGGGATCTGCCACCACAATCGTTCCTTCGTCGTATTCCAAGCTCTCTGCCTTTTTTCCCAGCAGAGACTCGGCCTGAGACTGGATGTTATAGTCAATCGTTAACACCACGTCTTTCCCGTCTGCCACCTGGCTCTCTGGAGAAAGGAATAAATATCCTCCTGGATTCTGAGCACTCTGATCAATCCCCTCTTTTCCTTCCAATGTCGCATTGAAATTCTCTTCTATCCCGTATTGCCCTTGCCCATCCTGATTTGTGAATCCGAGAATGCGGGAAGCAAACGCTCCCTGGGGGTATGATCGAACGACGTCTTGGCCCACATAGACTCCCGCAAGATGGTGTTCTTCAATGGCATCCACCTGTTCTTGGGTGATGTCTTTTGCAATAAGCTCATATAAGCTCTCCCTTTCTGAGACCTTCTCTGAAAGAACATCCTTGGAAACAGAGAGGATATCTGAAAGAATCCGGATCGCGAGATCCTTGTCCTCAATCTCCGGGGGAGATAAAAACACGGATGAGATCCGCTTGTTGGAAGCCAAAGGGTAGAGATTGCCCTTTTTGTCCTGGGACAATATCTGGCCCCGTTCCCCTTTCGCCAGAGAGCTCACCTGCTGCTGGCCCTGGGCCAAGGCTTTGTAGAATCCGCTGCTCACGATCTGGAGAAACCCCAAACGAACGAGAGCCGCAGCTCCGAACAGGCACAAGAGAACAAGGATGAACGTGATCCTCCAGCGACTCATGGTATATCTATACCATTATCTCACCTTTCCTTGGGCAACCACAGCCCCTCCAACCTGGATGTACTCTACATGGGTCACCTTCTCAAATTGCATAGCGCTTGCCAATTCTTCAATGGTCTTGAATGAGCGCGTGGTCGCCTCCTGTGCCTGGAGAGACTTTGTTTCTTCAGAAAGGCTGCGGAATGCCTTCTCGTATCCTGAAATGCGGTAGGTGGCTGCCACCACAAGATTGATCTGGATGACGTAAAGGCACACAAGCGCCAGCATTGAGCAAAAAAGCATGATGGGAAAACCTTTGGATTGTCGTATTGAAGCTACTAGAGTCATGTATGGTTACTAATGATCAAGCTATGCTTATTGTTTCTGAGCTACTCGTAATTTTGCTGATCTCGACCTTCTGTTGATTCGTATTTCTTCATCTCTTGGGGTAACAGGCTTCTTGGTGATGATGGTTAAGGAAGGCTCTCCTTTGAAAAACTGCTTCACGATCCTGTCTTCTAGAGAGTGGAAACAAATGACTGCGATCCTCCCTCTAGGAGACAGAATGCGAACAGCTTGCGGAAGAACGTTCTTGAGATTCTCCAATTCGCTGTTCACTGCAATGCGCAAGGCCTGGAATGTCCTTGTGGCAACATGGATGCTTCCTCTCAGGTATTTCTTGGGAACTGCATCTTCAATGATTCGTACTAACTGACCTGTCTTTTCAATGCTCTTTCTTGAACGCTCTCTTGTAATAGCCTCTGTAATATCTGTTGCGAACTTTTCTTCTCCGTATTCTTTCAGAACACGCTCAATGTCTTGTCTGCTCCAATAATTCAGAATGGTCTTGGCCTGAAGAGGGTTCCCCATGTCATACCTCATGTCCAGAGGTTCATCCTTCAAGAATGAAAATCCCCTTCCGGATTCCAACTGGTCTGACGAGAACCCCAGGTCAAGCAGAATGCCATTCACCTTGGAAAACTTTTCTCTTCTCACGATACTTTCAAGATCTGCGAAATTTCCCTGAACAACATGCACGTTGCGTTTCAACGTCTTGGCTTCTTTGACGACTCTAGCATCCCAATCGATTCCCAGAACTTTTCCTTTGGGGCCTACAGCTTCCGCTATAGCAAGGGCGTGCCCTGCTCCTCCGAGCGTGCAGTCAATAAAGTTCTGTCCGACCTTTGGATCTAATAGTCGAATGACCTCCTGTAAAAGAACTGGCGCGTGAACACTCTTCATACTCCCAACTCTTTCAAACGCTCTGCGATATCTCCTTCATTCTCTTCCATTTTCTCTTTGTATTCAGTCCATTTCTTCTCGTCCCATATTTCCAAACGCTCAGATACTCCCGCCACCACCACTTTCTTTCCCAATCCTGCATACTCTTTCAGATAGTCCGGAACAAGGATCCTTCCCAAAGCGTCAAAAGAAACTTCCATTGCTCCAGCTAACATTAATCTTCCGAATCCCCTGGCGTCAGCCTGAGAAAGCGGGAGCTTGGATATCTTCCCCGCCAGCTCTTCCCACGCCTTCATGGGATAGAGAAACAAGCAATGATCTAATCCCCTTGTAATGACTGCTTGCTTCCCCAAGGCCGAACGGAATTTGGGAGGAACTCCCAATCTCTTTTTCTCGTCTATGGAATATGTGTATTCTCCGATGAACATATGAGGGTTCTCCCCAGTATTGATCTAGTTATCCCCACTTTTATCCACAATAACCCATCTACAATATACAATATCCCACCCTCCATGCCTCGTCAACCACAAACCCCTCCCTTTCAATTTGTGTTCAATTTATGGGTTTATCCCCAGCTTTTCCCCAATCCAGAGAAAAATAAAAGGCCTTGGTATTCCCAAAGCCTTATTGGTTACTGTTTATTGGTATTTAGCAGATAGTAGTGCTATTCTCCTCATTTTCTCTCCAGCTACTGCCACCCCAACCATTCCTAGAACTATGAGCGCTATTGTTGTTATCCCAGCTGCCCCAGTCCCTGTTTTCGACCGGAAGAAAACAAAGAGATTGCGATCTTTATCGTAGATAACACTCCAATCAATAAAGACCGGCTCGAAGAAAAACCTTGTTTGCTCGGGCGAGTGTTCCAGAAACTTAGTAGCAAAATAGAACGTGCTGCCCTCTCCTGTCCTCCAATACTGCACTGTCGGCGCTGCTGTATCTCCTACATTTATTGTGTTATACACCAGCAGAACACGCTGATCGGATCTCGTCGTTTGCTGCATCTCTTCTGGAGAGACATGGATTTTAAACGTTCCGGGAGTCACCTCTGAAGCGGAACGGATTTCCGCGTTAGGAGGAATCCAGAACGATACTTCCTGTCTCTGAGTATCGAACTGAAGTGGGTAGAAAATCCAGAATAGTACAAATCCTACTAAAGGAAGTAGAGGAGACAGTATAACTCCATACCAACGAGCCTCTCTAATAACGCCTTTCATGTTCAACCTCTTTCTACCAACTATGTGGTATGCACAACTACGCAGTATGTACTAGCTGGATTATGCAAAAACAAACAAAGATTGTCAAGTTTCTGTAAAAAATAAAAAGAGTGTCCGTGACGACACCCCTTTTGGTGCTTCCCGCTTATTCGGGTGAAGAAACGTGTTCTGCCTCTTGGCTTTTTTGCCTCATGAGGCTGGCAACTGCCTCGTCATAGATGGCAGGATCGAAACTGAAAAAATCCAGTCTCGCTTCTGTTTTGTAAAGAGCATCTCTTATCTCATCGTGTCCTCTCGGAATCTTTGTTGAAGCAATGAGCTCGCAAAGAGCAAGAAGGACATCTGTGGATCTGGCACGCTGCAATGCATCCACTACTGACTCGTGAAAAGGTTTCGGATCTCCCACTAGAGCACCTCCGTTCTTGAATCTGCACGATGCGTTATCATCTCTCAGAGTTTTGTCAATTATTCACAAAGAAAAAGTCTCCTTGCCAAAGGAGACCTGCTGATCATCTTGCGACTGCAAAAGAAGGAGATGGAATGTGAAAGGATATTCTCCTATTAAAGTTGAAAAGATTCCTTTCGGAAACAAATGCATTCGCTTTCTTAAAATTTTCGCTCTGCCTCTCCAAAGCGTTCCTGGAAATATCCTCTATACTCCACGGAGCAAGTCTCAAGACAATCATAGAAGCTGCGTAGACGGCAAGGAGAGCATCTTCCTCATTTCTTCTGTTATTCCTTGTGTAGATCAAACGCGCGACAGTAGTGACAGCTTTTCCAAGATTTTCACGATGAAAATTGATGGAAAGCTCTGCGCCCAATAGCTTGAGTTGACTTTCCACATTCTCTCTGATCGCTTCTTGGATCTTCCGCAATTCTTCTGGTGTCTCTTCGCTCTTTGCCACAGTATTAACTCTCTGCACTCTTTTTCTCCTGAGCACAGGAAGCGCAATAGTATGTGGGAACTTTGGTGCTTCTGCCAAGGCCGGGACCGAAGAACTTCTCTCAGATACATAAGGAATAACAGGAGAAGGTCTCGATGCCTGGATTAATGCCGAGACAGGGAGAATCTCTGACGCTTCCGCCAAAGCTGGGACAGGAGAACTTCTCTCAGGCATATGAGAAGTTTTGCGAAAAACTCTCGGTACCTGGATCAAGGCTGGGGCAGCTGGAACGAAAGAACGTCTTTTGGATAAATCAGGGGACGCATAGAAGCATTCGTAGCAGATCGGCGCATCCTCTTCCACATACAGAGCGACCATTCTTCGTTTTCCGCATTTAAAGCACGCTGCCTCATTGAAGCCTGAGAGAAAACAGTCTCTGCAGACCGGCTTCTTATCAGCCGTCTTGTAATGGAGCAATTTCATCTCCCCGCACACAAAACAGATGGCATCCATCTTTCACCTCCTTTCATTATTAAAGAACCTGGGTATCTGGCCCCAGTAT
>JAUSJU010000050.1 GCA_030647175.1 bacterium
GATGCAGGTGGCCACCTTCTTCCCATTGTGTTTCCTCTCTTCCGCCGTGAAGAGGAATCTCTTTAGCATAGACCTAAGTACCGAGCGGTCTCTTGGGACGCACGGGAACCAATCTGAGGCAGGCCACATTACGCTGTCAATTCCTCTGCTTTGCGCAGACGAGATAGCGCTGGCCCAGGCTCTCAGAAAAGACTAAACCATGATCGGCAGGACCTATCCATCCGCACATTAAGGCGATTCATACGAGTCGCCTTTTCTTTATCTCCCGAACAAATGCCCTTGACAGGCGTATATGTGGCTTGTAGGCTAAAGTAATCGTGAATAAAGGAGGGGTTCCCTCCAAAGGTCGTATACGAAGTAATATGTTGCAAAACCTATGGCTACAGAAGGATATTGTGTAAAGTGCAAAGCAAAGAGAATGATGACAGGAGAAAAGGAAGTATCAATGAACGGGAAAGGAGGAGTGAAGAGGCGCGCTATGACCGGAACCTGCCCCAAGTGCGGCACGAAGATGTTCCGCATAATGGGAAAGGCAAAGTAAGAACTTTCATTGTCTCTCATGGAAACGCACCAGTATCGGAGAACTCAAACGGTATTGGTGTGTTTCTTTTTAATAGCGGTTTTCTTGGGGAACCTGATTGCGTGGAAAGAGATCTGGCAGGGGAGTTCCATGCGGGTATCCGTGCTTGATATAGGGCAAGGGGACGCCATACTCTTGCAGACTCCCTATGGGCACAGCATTCTCATGGACGGAGGACCGACAGAAGCCATCAGGGAGAAAATATCAGAGCGCTTGCTTCCATGGGAGAAACATATTGACCTGGTTATTCTCACCCACCCTGATCGCGACCATATCGCAGGGTTAAGTGCGCTTTTGAGATACTATGACGCGCGGAATATTGTGTGGACGGGAGTGGAGCGCGCAACCAAGGATTTTGAAACATGGAAGAAAACGCTCAAGGAGGAACAGGGGAATGGAAGCAAGCTCTATATCGCAAAGGCCAGCCAGCGCATTCATTGGGGGAAAGACAACCAGTTTCTTGATGTGCTTCATCCAGAAGAGGATGTTCAAGGGAAGGTCGTGGATAGAAGCAATGATACGGGGATCGTGAGCAGGCTTTCGTTCCATGGCGTTTCAGCGTTATTCACCGCCGATGTCTCACGGGCAATAGAAGAGAAGCTCGTGCAAGAAGGGACGGTAATCTCTTCAGATATCCTCAAGGTTGCCCACCATGGGAGCAAATATTCAAGCTCTCCCGTATTCATTCAGGCGGTGCTACCTCAGGTGGCCGCAATCTCTGTTGGAAAAGACAATCCATACGGCCATCCAACTCCAGAGACCCTTGCAACTCTTGAGCAATATGGTATTGAAGTACATAGGACGGATACGAAAGGAGATATCATATTCACTCTTTATTAATACTATGCATCCAAAAGAAGAACGAACCGTAGTCATCGTAAAGCCAGACGGCGTGAAGCGCGGTCTTGTCGGGGAGATTATTTCCCGTTTAGAGCGGAGAGGATTGAAAGTCATCGCTCTGGAAATGTTTTCTGCTACCAAGGATCAGATGCACGACCACTACCCCAAGGCGGATCAATGGATCACGAGGATAGGGGAGAAGACATTAGCTAACTACAAACAATACAACTGGGACGCAAAGAAAGAGCTTGGAACAGATGATCCAAAAGAGATCGGCACCATGGTGCGGGGTTGGCTTCTAGACTATATGACCTCAGGTCCCTTGGTGAAGATGATTGTGAAAGGAGTGCACGCAGTAGACATGGTGAGAAAGATCGCGGGACAGACCATGCCAGCTCTCTCTGAGATGGGGACCATACGAGGAGACTTTTCCGTGGATGCAGCTACCGCAGCAAACCGGGACAAGCGGGCAGTCCACAACATCGTGCACGCTTCAGAAACCCCCGAAGAGGCAGAACACGAGATTCAGTTCTGGTTCGCTCCGGAAGAGATCCACGACTACAAGAGAGCGGAAGAGGACATCATGTTCTAGTGTTGTTGTTGACGTAAAGTTTCGGACTCTGCTATACAGAAGGTAGCTCTTGAAAGAAAGGGGTGAATGAGCAGGCTGAAAGCCAAGCTATCTATATGTTAGAGATGCTAAAGAGCATGTCTCTCGATACCTGACTAGAACTCGCTATTCTGGTTGTCATTATCGTGGAAACCCACCATGGAATGACCTCCCATCGGGAAGTACGCAAGTGGCATGAAGATGATGTGGCCCAGCGGCAGAAGGAAGACACTAGTCAGTAAATCAAAAAGGGGTATATCGCTTATACGGTGTGCCCCCTTTTTCTTTTCTTCGTTCTATTGACCAGGTCGTATGGGGTGATAAAATTGGAGTAGCCCTGTACTTCTTTCGTTTGGGAGATTTTCTACAAACCTTTATTAGGGAACCGAAATATCGCTTGGCCGTGGTCAAGCGATGGGTGCCCACCTGGATTCTTAGAAATCAATCTCTTGAACGCAAGGAGGCGGGGCTTTTGGTTTTAATATTCTTTCCCGCCACCCCCTTGCATGGGAATATTTTCTGGTCCTTTGCCCCTGTAGTTCTTAATAAAGGTAAGAATGCGTTCTGTATCAACAGATCCTTCCGGAGAAAGGTTGAAGGTATCAAGGCGCATCCAGGCAGCTAACGCGATGTCAGTATCATTCTTCTCTCTGGGAGTGAAGATGACGGCTTGCTGTCCTGAAAGCAATTCGTTCAGCGCTTGTATTGCGGGAGCTGAGATTGAGGGTTTGTATGAAATCCATATCCTTCCATGCTCTAAGCTGTGGACTGCTGCTTCATCTGGCTTCTGGACATCATACAGGCCGTCCTTCAGAGGATCTGGCCAATGGTTTCCAGATGTCGGAGGATTGGAACGGTATTCCACGGGCGTTCCTTCCGACACATGAGTCTGTCCTTCAAAGGGTATTGCTTGAGACAGATCGCTGGACGTTGGCTTCTGGGAGAAGATTGTTCGAGACACTCCGTAGCCCGTTCCTCCGATGAATAACGCAAGGATTGTCCAGACCGCGATTCGTTTCAACGCCTTTGCTTTTTCCACGTTCTCTTGCTGGCCTTGTTTCTCCTGGCGTTTGAGTTGTTTGCGCTCGTATCTGGTGAGAAGTTGTTCTTCCATATGAGTTGTATCGTATCAAAGAAACCAGAAAATACAAAATCCCCATTGCTGGGGATTTTTGTATGATGATTAGTAGCGGTTTCCTCCGAAGCGGTCTCTTCCGCCTCCTCCGCCACCGAATCCTCTCCCGCCTCCGAATCCTCCGCCTCCTTGTCTGGGGGCTCGAGGCTCCATTGGGCGAGCTTCGTTCACGGTAAGGCTTCTTCCGTCAAGTTCCTTGCCGTTGAACATCTCGATCGCTTTCTGGGCGTCTTCATCCGTGGACATTTCCACGAATCCGAATCCCTTTGAGCGGCCGGACATCTTGTCAATGATGATTGACGCAGTCTCCACGGTGCCTGCCTTGGAGAACTCGTCTCTCAAGGTGTCTTCCTGGGTGCTGTAGGACAATCCACCGACATACAATTTCTTTGCCATATGATGTACTTTGATAATTGATTATAGAGTAAGCCGACCTACTTCTGTTCTTCCG
>JAUSJU010000018.1 GCA_030647175.1 bacterium
GATGAAAGGGGAGTACAAGATTGAGAACCCTAGTATCCAGAGGTTCTTCATTGAACTGTGGAATCTCAAGATTGATTTCAAAGAAGTGACGTTTGAAGCGATCCCTCGAGAGCAAAACAAAGAAGCAGACGCGTTTGTGAACGAAGCGCTCGACGCGAAAGCAAGATCACGATCGTTCCTGTAAAAATATATGAATAAGCGAAGCTTGCTCGCAAACTACGTTTATGAATAAAAAAACTCAAAAGGCGCTAGATTTCCAGAAATATCTTAAGGAAGAGCTCAGAGACCCAGCATTCCGCAAGCACTACGAGGAGTACGGCATACAATTGGAGATTGCATCTATATTTCAACGCAAGCTTAAAATCGAGTTTGTGTAGAAGATTCTTACGAAGAAACAGAAATCCCGCCTTGCGGCGGGATTCTGCGTTCTTTCGAGCCCGTAAGCCGAATTCTGTTTTAGACGATCATCTCTCTAGCCCTGCCATTGCTGGCAGGATCATGCGAGCTACCTTTTCACAAGAGTCCTTCATATAAAGAAGATCTCTTGGTTTGCTCTTGCACCCAGGCAAGGATTTAGCCGTTTCACCTCCAAAGTTTCCCTCAGATGTCACCCTTTCGGGTGGATGCTCCATTTCTGGAACAACCGTTTCTGTTCGCACCTCTCGCCTTGCGACGGACGGGGGTTACCCGCTGCCCTTCCTGCACGAATGCAGGTGAGTGTTCGGACTTTCCTCTCCGCACATTGTGCAGAGCGATCATCCAGCTTGAAAGAACAGAAATATCATATCAATTCCTCCTGTTTTGTCAAATCAAGGGGAGTGGGATAGAATGTCTCGTATGCAAGGATTACCGATGTCCGTAGCAATCCTCAGCGCCTCTTCATTGCTGAGCGCTGTATTGGGATTATTGAGAGATCGTTTGCTCGTATCTCACTTTGGTGCGGGACACGTTCTGGACGCATATTTTGCGGCATTCCGCGTCCCGGATTTCTTGTACGCCGTGCTCATCATGGGAGGGATGAACTCCGTGCTCTTGCCCATGATCTCGCGAAGATTCCACGAAGAGCATGAAGAGGCGTGGAAGTTCGTGAGCAATCTTTTGAATACCTTATTCGTTTGCGTAGCGGTGTTTGCCCTGATCCTTTTTGTGGGAGCGCCTCTTTTAATAGGATTGATCACTCCGGGATTCTCTCTTGAAACAAAAGACCTTACCGTTTCCTTGACGCGTTTGATGCTCTTGAGCCCCATACTATTCTCGCTCTCTGCAGTATTCTCCAGTATTCTCCAGTACTTCCACAGGACCCTGGCATTCGCTTTAGCCCCCATACTCTACAACCTTGGAATCATTGGAGGCATTGTATTCCTGGTACCCATATTCGGAATCTGGGGAGTAGCCCTTGGAGTGGTTGGAGGAGCGTTCCTTCATTTTTTCTCTCAGGCATGCGTCGCATTCACAGTTGGGTTCAGATGGAAATCCATTCTTTCGTTCAAAGATAGGAATCTGTACGAGATGTTTGTGCTCGCTATTCCCAGAACGATCGGAGGGGGATTGTATCAATTGAATCTCGTAGTAGTCACCGCATTGGCGTCTACATTGGGAGCAGGGAGCCTTGTCATTTTCAATCTTGCCAACAACATTCAATATTTGCCTGCTGGCATTGCGGGAGTCTCTTTCGCATTAGCTTCCTTCCCCGCCTTTTCTACGATTGCGGCTCGCGGGGATCGCAAAGAGTTCCGTGCGTTTTTTATGAAAGCCTTCCGCGCCACCGTGATTACGGTATTGCCCCTGGCAATTTTCCTATTCTTCTTCCGCGAGGAGATTGTACGCATTCTTTTCCAGGCGGGAAAATTCCAGGAAGAAGATGCGGGCCTTGTAGCTTCCTTGCTAGGCGTGTTCAGCCTGGGTATTCTGTTCCAAGCCCTTATTCCGTTCATCTCTCGCGCATTCTTCGCGCTCTCTGACACAAAGACACCGACCGTGATAGGGGGAGCCGCCATAGTGTTGAATGTGGCGCTGGCCATATTCTTAATGCAGAATACTTCTCTGGGAGTTGTTTCTCTCGCGACTTCCCTGACTGTGTCTGCAATCTTCCAATGCGTGCTTCTTCTTTTTGCTTTGAACGCCAAGTTTTCTTCCACTCATGAATAACATCAGAAACTTTTGCATTATAGCCCACGTGGACCATGGAAAATCAACATTGGCTGACCGGTTTTTGGATATCACGGGAACGATAGAGAAACGCAAGATGCAAGAGCAGTTCTTGGATTTAATGCCTTTGGAAAGGGAAAAGGGGATCACCATTAAGATGCAGCCGGTGCGCATGCAGTATGGAGGATATACCCTGAACCTTATTGATACTCCGGGGCACGTGGATTTTTCCTACGAGGTGTCGCGATCGTTGGCCGCAGTAGAAGGGGCGATCCTTCTCGTGGATGCGACCAAAGGGGTGCAGGCGCAGACATTAGCTAATTTGAGGCTTGCCCAGAAACAAAATCTCATGGTGATACCAGCGGTAAACAAGATTGATCTTCAGTCAGCGAGGACCGAAGAAGTGGTGTACCAGATAGCAAAGCTCTGCGGCGTGTCTTCAGAAGAAGTGTTCCGTATTTCGGCAAAGGAAGGGAAGAACGTGAAAGAGCTTCTAGAAGCCGTCATACGCAAAGTGCCTCCGCCCAAAGAGGAAACGGAAAAACCCCTGCGCGCCCTTATTTTTGATTCCAGGTACGATCCCTTTCGCGGAGTGGTAGCCTATGTGAGAGTCATGGAAGGGAGGGTAACAGCTCAAGAGAAAGTATGGCTTCTCGGAGGAAACACTCAGACGTTGGTGAAAGAAGTCGGGCATTTTATTCCAGCTGAAAAACAGATGGCAGAACTCAGGGCAGGAGAGATAGGATACATATCTACCGGCTTCAAAGAGCCAGAGAACATTCGCATAGGAGACACCATAGCCAAGGATTTTCATCTGGAGCAAGCACTACCAGGATTCTTGATTCCAAAGCCCGTGGTATTCGTGAGCTTCTATCCCGAAGATACCGATGAGTACGACGTATTGAAAGACGCTCTTTCAAAGCTCAGGCTGAATGATCCTTCCTTGTCTTTTGAACTGGAATCTAAGGAAGCTTTAGGGAGAGGATTCCGATGCGGATTCCTCGGGGTGTTGCATTCTGAAATCATCGCGGAACGATTGAAACGGGAATTTCAGATCGATCTCGTCATATCCCGTCCCTCGGTGGAATTCCGTATCACAGACCAAAAAGGGAAAGAGCGCATTATCCAGTCGGCAGGGGATTGGCCGGAGCAGAACTTCGTTCAAGAAGCTTTCGAGCCGTGGGCGAAGTTGCGCGTCCTCTGTCCCGTGGAGTTCCTGCATAGGGCCGTTCAGCTGTTGGAATCTTTGGAAGGTCACGGAGTGGAGACGACGTCGCTTACAGAAACCACCATGGTGCTCGTGTATGAGATGCCTTTGCGGGAGATCATCATCAATCTCCATGACCGATTGAAGAGCGTCACGTCAGGGTTCGCTTCCTTAGAGTACGAGGTCATCGGCATGAGGAAAGCTGCTTTGGTAAAGCTGGATATTTTGGTAGCTGAAGAAAAGAGAGAAGAACTTTCCCAGATTGTTCCAGAGGACAAGGCTATTTATGAGGGGAAACGCATCGTAGAGAAACTGAAAGAGCATCTGCCTCCACAGATGTTTACCGTTGCCTTGCAGGCGGTTCTCGGAGGGAAGATCATAGCCAGGGAAACCATCAAGGCAAAGCGCAGGGATGTGACTGCTCCCTTATATGGAGGAGACGTGACGAGAAAGAAGAAGCTTTTAGAGCGCCAGAGGAAAGGGAAAAAGGAAA